>NZ_JANX01000999.1 GCF_000767795.1 Inquilinus limosus MP06
AGGACGTCTACGTCGCTTCGCGCGCGCTGCAGAAGGCCGGCCTGCCGAGCCTGAACAGCGAGCAGCGGGTGCGCCTGACGGTCCGCATGGGCCAGAAGGGCCCGATGGCGGAAGCCGTCCAGCTTCTGTGACGACGGACACGGCCCGGGGAAAACCCCGGGCCGTTGCCTTTCTTGGCTGAGCCACGCTCCGCCCTCGACAGCGGGCCCGACGATAAAGCAGGGCCGCGCGCGAAGTTCACGCGCGAATTGCCGGCGGTCAGACGCCGGGCGCTGATCGAAGCCACGGCCCAATGTTTGGCCGAACGCGGCCACGCGGCCACATCCGTGCGCGAGGTCTGCGCCCGCGCCGGCGTGTCGCTCGGGCTGGTGCGCCATTATTTCGGCGGCATCGACGCCCTGATCGCCGAAACTTACCGGTTCATCGGCAGCCATGTGTCCGACACGCTGGCCGCGGCGCTGGACGCGGCGGACACGACGCCGGAGGCGCGGCTGCGCGCCTTCATCGACGCCAGTTTCCGGCCGCCGGTGCTGGACCCCGACCTGCTGTCGATCTGGCTGTCCTTCTGGGCGCTGGTGCGCCGCGACGAGGCGATCCGCCGGATCCATCGCGACGTCTACGCCGCCTATCGCCGCCGGCTGGAAGGGCTGATCGCCGAGGCGGCCGCGGCCCGGTCGCGCCGGGTCGACACGGCGCTGGCGGCGCTGGCCTTCACCGCCATGCTCGACGGGCTGTGGCTCGAGCTCTGCCTCGACCCCTCGGTGTTCACGCCGGACGACGCCGTGCGCATCGCCAATGGCTGGGTCGACGGCCTACTCTCCGGCGGCTCGATGGGGCTGGCGGCGGACGCCTAGCCTTCTCCGCCCTCTCCCCGGAACAGCGCCCGGTTGTCCTGCATCAGCCGGACGATGCGCTCGATCACCGCGCGTACCGCCGGGTGGCGGCGCTCGTCCTGGTGCAGCACCAGCCATTGCTGGTGGCGCAGCGCCTCGACCTCCTCCAGCCGCTCGATCCCCGGCTCGGAATCGCCGACGAAGCAGGGCAGCACCGCCCGGCCGACGCCGCGGCGCAGCAGGTCCAGGATCAGCCGGGGGTCGTTGCCGCGGACCACGGTGGCGGCGGCATGCCGCTCCGCCACCCAGCGGGCCGAGGGCGTGACCGCGCCGTCGCCGGTGACGCCGATCCAGCGCTCCGCCAGCCCGCCGCCGCGCCGGCCATAGACGG
>NZ_JANX01001000.1 GCF_000767795.1 Inquilinus limosus MP06
GTCAGCTGCGGCACGGCGACCGGCTCCTGCGCCGCCGCCGGGGCGACGGCCAGGACCAGCAGCCAGCCCAGCAGGGCCAGCCGGCGCAGCATCGCTGCCACGATCAGGGGCGGGAGCCTCAAGGCTGCAAGCCTACGGCTTCGGGGCCGGCGCCGGGGAGGTGCCGAAATCGACCTTGGGCGCGGTCGAGATCGCGGCCTCGTTCTCGACGCTGAAGTTGGGCTTGGCGCTGAAGCCGAAGAGGCCGGCGACCAGGTTGCCCGGGAAGCGGCGGACGCTGACATTGTAGTCCTGCACCGCCTGGATCGACCGGTTCCGTGCCGTGGTGATCCGGTTCTCGGTGCCCTCCAGCTGGGTCATCAGGTCCCGGAACAGCGTGTCGGATTTCAGCTGCGGATAGTTCTCGGTCACCACCAGCAGCCGCGACAGGGCGGAGGACAGCTCGCCCTGCGCCGCCTGGAACTTCTGCAGCGCCGCCGGGTCGTCCAGCGTCTCCGGCGTCACCTGCACGGTGCCGACCTTGGCCCGCGCCTCGGTGACCTGGGTCAGCACGTCCTTCTCCTGGGCGGCATAGCCTTTGACGGAATTGACCAGGTTCGGCACCAGGTCGGCGCGTCGCTGGTACTGGTTCAGCACCTCCGACCAGGCGGCCTTGACCGTCTCGTCGCCGGCCAGGAAGCGGTTATAGGCGCTGCCGCCCCAGATCGCAGCCACCACGACCACGACGATGATCACGATCAGCCCGGTGAAACGACGCATCCGATCCCCCCTCGATCAGCGGAGCGAGCCCGCGGATTGCAGCACTAACCCCCGGCGGCGGCAATCGTGCCTTCGAACCGCCACGGGAATGGCTTCCCATCTACCAGAGTCCCGAATCGCTTCGCACCGCAACAGGAATTCGAGAATGGGCAAGCTCTTCAGCGTGCTGATCGGCGTCGTTGTCGCCGTCGTCGTGGTGTTCGGCTTCACCTGGTACCGCTACGTCACCAACACCAGCAGCCCGTATGACGAGGTCGGGATCGAGCTGAACAGCCGCATGCCGGCGCCGCTGCGCGACTGGGGCTGCGCCCGGCTGAAGGCGCATTTCGCCGGCGCCCTGCCGCCCTATGGCTGCCAGTCGGCCGACGGCAAGGCCTGGGCGGTGCAGTGAGAGCGGCCTAAGCCGCCAGCGCTTCCGGCCGGCCGACCGAGTCGTGGATCTGCTCGGCCAGCCGGGCGGCGGCG
>NZ_JANX01001001.1 GCF_000767795.1 Inquilinus limosus MP06
CGGTGCTGGACCTCCAGGGCCTCACCGTCGAGATCGCTACCGCGCGCGGAAACATCCGGCCGGTCGAGGATGTCTCCTTCTCGGTCCGCGCCGGCGAGACCATGGCCATCGTCGGCGAGAGCGGCTCCGGCAAATCCGTCACCGCCACCGCCCTGATGGGCCTGCTGCCCCCGGCCGCCCGGCCGGTGGCCGGCGCCGCCTGGTTCGGCAACCGCGACCTGCTGCGGCTGGACGAGCCGGCCCTGCGGGCCTTGCGCGGCGGCGCCATGGCGATGGTGTTCCAGGATCCGATGAGCAGCCTGAACCCGGTGCACCGCGTCGGCGACCAGGTGGCCGAGGCGATCCGCGCCCACCGCCCGATGCCGGCCGCGAAGGCGCGGGCCGAGGCGCTGGCCCTGTTCCGGCGCGTCGGCATCGCCGACCCGGAGCGGCGCCTGGACGCTTGGCCGCACGAGCTGTCGGGCGGCATGCGCCAGCGCGTGATGATTGCCATGGCGCTGGCCAACCGCCCGGGCCTTCTGATCGCCGACGAGCCGACCACCGCGCTGGACGTCACCGTCCAGGCCCAGATCCTGGACCTGCTGGCCGAGTTGCAGCGCGAGACCGGCACGGCGATGATCTTCATCACCCACAGCCTGGGTGTGGTCGCTGAGATCGCCGACCGGGTCACGGTGATGTATGCCGGGCAGGTGGTCGAGCAGGGCGACGCCGCCGCGGTGTTCGCCGCGCCGCTGCATCCCTACACCCGCGCCCTGCTGGCGGCGACGCCGGACGGCGACGGCCAGCCCGCCGGCATTCCCGGCACGGTGCCGCCGCCCCATGCCTTCCCGGCCGGCTGCCGTTTCGCGCCGCGCTGCGGGCATGCGGCTGCGGCCTGCGCCGCGGCGCCGGTCCCGCTCGACGAGGCACGGGACGGCCGGCTGACGCGCTGCATCCGCTGGCCGGAGCTGGCGAACGGAGCGGAGTGCGCGGCATGACCACCCCATCGGCGACGCCGCTGGTCGAGGCGAAGGGCCTGTCCAAGATCTTCCACACCGGCGGCCTGTTCCGGCGCGGCCGGTTCGTCCAGGCCGTGCGCGGGGTGGATGCCGGCGTGGCCCGCGGCGAGGCGCTGGGCGTCGTCGGCGAGAGCGGCTCCGGCAAGAGCACGCTGGGCCGGATGATGCTGGGGCTGATGCCGGCCAGCGCCGGGACGGTCAGCTTCGACGGCCGGCGC
>NZ_JANX01001002.1 GCF_000767795.1 Inquilinus limosus MP06
CTCCATGGCGCGGCGCTGGAAGCGCAGGCCGCGCCGGGCGACGGCGGCGCCCTCGACCAGGCCGTCGCGGCGCTGCAGAGCAGCGTCGACGCGCTGCGGGGCGCCGGCGGCGAGGGGCTGGACGGGCGGGAGTTCGGCCAGGCCTTCGCCATCGCCTTCACCTTCGCCCAGATCCGCGACAACCTCGCCGATCTGGGCGAGCGGCTGCGCGAACAGGCGGGCGAGGCCACGGCGCCGCTGACGGATTGAGACCAGGGAGAACGCCGCCATGACCGCACCCGGCATCCACGCCATCCTCTACGCCTTCTTCGACGCCGAGGAGCGGCTGGATCGTACCGCCATGCGCCGGCAGGTCGAGGCGTGCCTGGAGGCCGGGGTCGCCGGCATCGCCGCGCTGGGCCTGGCCACCGAGGTGGCGAAGCTGGGCTTCGACGAACGGCGGACGGTGATGGACTGGGTGGCGGAGGATGTGGCCGGCCGGGTGCCGGTCGGCTTCACCATCTTCGGCCCATCGGTGGCCGAGCAGGTGGCGATGGTCCGCGCGGCCGAGGCGGCGGGCGCCGCCTGGCTGATCCTGCAGCCGCCCGCCGCGGGCAGCTACGGCGCCGCCGAATACCTGGACTTCTTCAGCCGGATGATGGAGGCGACGGCGCTCCCGGTGGCGATCCAGAACGCGCCGCAATATCTCGGCCGCGGCCTGTCCGCCGAGGACGTCGCCCGGCTGATGCGGCGCCACGCCAACATGACCCTGATCAAGGCGGAGGGCTCGGCGGTGGAGGTCGAGCGGCTGATCGCCGCGACGGACGGGAAGCTGCGCGTGTTCAACGGCCGCGGCGGGCTGGAGATGATCGACAGCCTGCGCGCCGGCTGCGGCGGCTTCCTGCTGGCGCCGGACGCGGTCGACCACGCGGTGGCGATCCACCGGCTCCATGAATCCGGGGACGAGGCGGCGGCCGCCGAGGCCTATGCCCGGGTGGCGCCGTCGATCGTCTTCGTCATGCAGTCGATCGAGACACTGATCTGCTACGGCAAGCGCCTGTTCGCCGCCCGGGCGGGGTTAGCAGTGCATGACCGGGCGCCGGCGCTGCGCCCGACCGAGTTCGGGCTGGACCTTGTCGCCCGTCACGCCGCGGCGCTGGGGCCGTTCGGGCGCCGAAAATAGAGCGAGTCTGTCTCTTTCCATCCTCCCCCTCCCCTTGCGGGAGGGGGTA
>NZ_JANX01001003.1 GCF_000767795.1 Inquilinus limosus MP06
GCTGTCGCGGCCGCGGCGGGCGGGGCCGTCGGGGCCGGGCCGTTGCGGCGGGGCTGACCGGGGAGGGCCGGCGTCAGGCCGGCCCCTTCCTGCTCCGATCAGGCGTATTGCGCGATGCCGTTGCCGAAGGACCAGTTCTCCTTCGCCACCTCGACCAGGCTGATGAAGACGTCATCGCCGCGCAGGCCCGGGCTCTCGGCCAGCCGGTCGGCGATGCGGCGGTACAGCGCCTGTTTCTGTTCGACCGTGCGGGTGTTGTTGGCGGTGATCTGGATGAACACGACGTCGCCGGTCCGGGCCAGGCCTGGATAGGCCGGGTCGTAGTCGAAGCCGGTGTCGTCATGCTCGTGCACCAGGATGAAGCGGTCGTTCTCCGGCACGTTGAAGGTCTCGCGCATGGCCAGGTAGACGCCGTCGCGGATGGCCTTGATGTGGCCGGCGGGCTTGCCCTTGTGCAGCGAGATCCGGACGAGGGGCATGGCGTGTCTCCGATGTCGGGCGGCGGGTGCCGCGATGCCCCCCGTGTACCGCCGACTTGATCATTTCGGAATGAATTCAATATCACTACCAATGATGACGATCTGAAATGATGAGGCCATGCGCTCCCTCGACCTCGATGCCGTTCAGGCCTTCGTCATGGTCGCCGACCACGGCAGCTTCACCCGGGCGGCCGACGCGCTGGGCGCCACCCAGTCCGGCATCAGTTTGCGGCTCAAGCGGCTGGAGGACCGGCTCGGGGCCCGCCTCTGCGAGCGGACGCCGCGGCTGGTGCGGCTGACGCCGCAGGGCGAAGCCTTCCTGCCGCGGGCGCGGCGGCTGCTGGAGGCGCAGGACGATGCGATCGCCGTGGTCTCGGCCCCGCCGCTGCGGCTGGTGCTGGGCATCAGCGACCATGTCGCGGGGCCGGAGCTGCCGGGGCTGCTGGCCCGGGTGGCAGGGCAGGGGCCCGGCCTGGCGCTGGAGGTCCGGCTCGACCTGTCTCAGGACCTGCTCGTCGACTACGACGCCGGCCTGCTCGACGCGGTGATCGTCCGCCGCGATGCCGGCCGCCGCGACGGCGAGGCGCTGTTCCGCGACGAGTTCGGCTGGTTCGCCTCGACCGGCTGGCACCACCGTCCGGGCGACCCGCTGCCGTTGGTCACCCGGGCGGCGCGTTGCGGCGTGCGAACGGTGGCGCTGCGCGCGCTCGACACCGCCGGAATCGCCTGGGC
>NZ_JANX01001004.1 GCF_000767795.1 Inquilinus limosus MP06
CGGCCGAGACGACCCCCTCCCCTACCCCCCTCCCGCAAGGGGAGGGGGGGACTCATAAGAGGCCATATGTGCCCGCCGGCTCATGCGGCGGCAAACCCCTCCCCCAACCCCCTCCCGCAAGGGGAGGGGGAGAGTGGATGGCAATGGCATTGCTGATGGATTCAATCGAAGGCGATCCCGCCGACTGTCAAGGCCGCGTCTGGCCGGTGCCGCGGACGAGGTACTTGGTGCTCGTCAGCTGCTCGGTGCCGACCGGGCCGCGGGCGTGCAGCCGGCCGGTGGCGATGCCGATCTCGGCGCCCATGCCGAACTCGCCGCCATCGGCGAACTGGGTCGAGGCATTGACCAGCACGATGGCGCTGTCGACCCGGGCCAGGAACGCCTCGGTCGCCGCCGCGTCGGCGGTGACGATGCTGTCGGTGTGGTGGCTGCCGTGCAGGTTGATGTGCTCGATCGCGGCGTCCAGCCCGTCCACCGTCTTCACCGACAGGATGGCGTCGAGATACTCGGTGTCCCAGTCGTCGTCGGAGGCGGCGAGAACGCGCGGGTCGATCGCCTGCACCGCGGTGTCGCCGCGGATCTCGCAGCCGGCCTCGATCAGGTCGTCCAGGATCGGCCGCAGCATCGTCCCGGCGACGCTGCGGTCGATCAGCAGCGTCTCGGTGGCGCCGCACACGCCGGTGCGCCGCATCTTGGCGTTGTACACGACGCGCCGCGCCATCTCCGGGTCGGCGGCCTCGTGGACGTAGGTGTGGTTGATGCCGTCCAGGTGCCACAGCACCGGGATTCGGCTGTCCGCCGCCACCCGCGCGGTCAGCGACTTGCCGCCGCGCGGGATCACCACGTCGACGAACTCGGTCAGGCCCAGCAGCTCGCCCACCGCGGCGCGGTCGCGGGTCGGCACCAGCTGCACCGCGCTGCGCGGCAGCCCGGCCTTCTTCAGCCCGTGCCCGACCGCGGCGGCGATGGCGGTGGAGCTGCGGAAGCTCTCCGACCCGCAGCGCAGGATGCAGGCGTTGCCCGCCTTCAGGCACAGCGCCGCGGCATCGGCGGTGACGTTGGGCCGGCTCTCGAAGATCACGCCGACGACGCCGAGCGGCACGCGCACCCGCTGGATGCGCAGCCCGTTCGGCCGGGTCCAGTCGGCCAGCACGTCGCCGATCGGGTCGGGCAGCTCGGCCACCGCCTCCAGCCCCTGGGCGATCGCC
>NZ_JANX01001005.1 GCF_000767795.1 Inquilinus limosus MP06
GCATCGTCGGCCTCGGGCCGGCCCAGCCGGATGTTGTCGCGCAGCGTGCCGTGGAACAGCACCGGCGCCTGGCCGATCCAGGCGATGCGGCGACGCAGCGCTTCCGGGTCGATTTCGGCCAGGTCGATGCCGTCGACCAGCACGCGCCCGGCATCCGGCCGGCGGAAGCCCAGCAGCAGCGACAGCAGGGTCGATTTGCCGGCGCCGCTCATCCCGACCAGGGCGATGTGGTCGCCCGGCGCGATCCGCAGGCTGACGCCGCGCACGGCGTTGCGGGCGCCGCCATCGAAGGCGACCGAGACGTTGTCGAACACGATGTCGAGGTCGCCCTGCGGCATCGGGCGGCCGCCGGTCGGGGCCTCGGCCGGGCCGTCCAGCACCTCGGCCAGGCCTTCGGCGGCGCCGATCGCCGCCACCCGGTCGTGGTAATAGGCGGCCAGCAGCCGCAGCGGCTGGAAGAAATCCGGCGCCATCAGCAGCACGAACAGGCCGCTGAACAAGGTCAGTCCGGGCGCGGTGCCCCAGCTGATAAAGCCGAGCAGGCCCAGGCCGACATAGGTGGCCACAACCGCGACAGCGACCGAGGCGAAGAACTCCAGGCTGGCGGAGGACAGGAAGGCGATGCGCAGCACCCGCATGGTGCGGTCGCGGAAGGCGTCGGCGGCCAGGGCGATGCCCTCGACCTCCGCCTCGGCCCGGCCGAACAGCCGCAGCGTCGCGAGACCCTGCAGCCGGTCGAGGAAATAGGCGCTCATCCGCGCCAGGGTGCGGAACTGCTTGCGGCTCTCGTCGGCCGCCTTCATGCCGATCAGCGCCATCATCAGCGGCACGAACGGCCCGGCGATGGTCAGGATCACGCCGGACACCCAGTCGATCGGATAGACCGCGGCCAGGATCAGGATCGGCAGGATCGACGCCACCCGGCTCTGCGGCAGGAAGCGGGCGTAATAGCCGTCCAGCGCCTCCACCCGCTCGATCAGGGTGACGGCGAGGTCGCCGGTCTGCCGCTCCGCCCGCCAGGCCGGGCCCAGGGCATGGACGCGGTCCAGGATCTGCCGCCGCAGCCGGGTCTTCACCTGGGTCGCGGCCACTGCGCCCAGTGCTTCCCAGGTCCAGGCGGCGCCGGCGCGCAGCAGCGCCGCCGCCAGCAGGGCGAGGAAGAGCGGCCACAGCTCGGACAGCCCGGCCCCCTCCAT
>NZ_JANX01001006.1 GCF_000767795.1 Inquilinus limosus MP06
GCAGCAATGCCCAGCGCGACCTGTTCGTCCTGGCCCTGGCCGAGGCTGCGTCCCGGCGCGGCGACGCCCCGGCCCTGCGCGCGATCGGCGATGCCCGCCGCCGCCTGAAGGCCGAGGACCGCCTGATCGCGGCGGTCGACGGCCGCGCCTCCTCGGCCCGCCTCCGGGCCCACCGTTAAGCCCGACTGGAGATCAAGATCATGACCATGACCGAAACCACCCCGGCGCCGCTGTTCCCCGCGGTCACCGGCCGCCTTGTCCCCACCATCCTGCTGGCCGGCATCGCCGCCGACCTGGCCTGGGAGGTCTGGGCCCGCGGCATCACGCCCTTCCTGGTCGGCGGGCCGCTGCAGCCGGCGGCGCTGGTGCAGTCCGTCTTCGGCTTCCAGAACTGGACGGTGGCGGAGCTGATCCACGCCATCACCGGCATCGTGTTCTACCCGATCGGCTACCTGTTCATCGCCCGGCCGCTGCAGCGCCGGATCCTGCCGCAGCTGCCGCTGGTGCTGACCGGCATCGGCTTCGGCACCGGGCTGTGGGTCTTCGCCCTCTACATCATGGCCCACATCTTCGCCGGGCTGCCGGCCTTCCTCGGCTTCATCCCGCTGGCTTGGGCCTCGCTGGTGGGCCACATCCTGTTCGGCCTCGTCGTCGCCTACGTCGTACGCTTCCGGGAATCGCAACCCGCTGAAAGCGCCCTGTAGATGACCCGAGTTGCCGACACGATCGCCGCCACCCTGCACGCCCATGGCATCCGCCACGCCTTCGGCATGCCGGGCGGCGAGGTCGTGACCCTGATCGACGGGCTGGAGGCGGCTGGCATCCGCTTCCACCTGGCCCGGCACGAGACCGCGGCGGCGATCATGGCCGCCGGCGCCTCGGTGACCACCGCGACGCCGGGCCTGCTTGTGGCCACCGTCGGCCCGGGGCTGGCGAATGCGGTCAACGGCATCGCCGACGCGGCGCAGGAGCATGTGCCGCTGGTCGTAGTCTCCGGCATCGTCGATCGGCCGACCCGCGCCCGCTACACCCATCAGGTGATCGACCACGCAGCGCTGCTGCGGCCGCTGGTCAAGGCCAGCTTCGAGGTCGAGCCGGAGAGCGCGGGCCCGGCCGTGGCCCGGGCCCTGGCGATCGCGCTGGCCGAGCCGATGGGGCCGGTGCATCTCGACCTGTCGCCGGCCGTGGCGGCGA
>NZ_JANX01001007.1 GCF_000767795.1 Inquilinus limosus MP06
GTCCGGCGCGATCCAGGGAGCCAGCAGCGCCGCCGCGACCTGCAGCAGCACCAGCGCCCCGCCGATCCAGACCAGCGGGTGCCGCGGCGCGGCGATGCGGCGTCGGGATGGTGGGGCCAGGGTCTCCGGCAGCGGCGCGGTCATCTGAGGCCGATCCGCGGGTCGAGCGCGGCGTAGAGCATGTCGGTGACGAAGTTCACGACCACGAAGCCGGCGGTGACCAGCAGGATCGCCGCCTGGATCAGCGGGTAGTTCCGCTCCGCGATCGCGCCCAGCATCAGCCGGCCGAGGCCCGGCAGGGCGAAGACCTGCTCGACCACGATGGCGCCGCCGAACAGGTAGCCGGCGGAGATGCCGAGCGCGGTGACGAAGGGGATCATGGCGTTGCGGAAGGCGTGGTGGAACACCACCGACCGCTCGCTGACGCCCTTGGCCCTGGCGGTGCGGATGTAGTCCTGCCCCAGCGCGTCGAGCATGGCGGAACGGACGATGCGCGACAGCGAGGCCAGCACCGGCACGGCCAGGGCGATCGTCGGCAGCAGCATGCGCTGCAGGTTCCCGACCGGGTCCTCGGCCAGGGGCACGAAACCGATCGCCGGGAAGGCCGGGAACACGCCGTGGAACAGGTAGATCAGCAGCGCCCCGAGCCAGAAGGACGGCACGGTGACGCCGGCGATGGTGACCACCCGCACCAGATAGTCGCGGGCGGAGTTGCGGAAATAGGCCATCAGGCAGCCGGCCGGCACCGCCAGCGCCACCGAGACGGCGAGCGCCAGCAGCGTCACCTCGATGGTGACGCCGATCCGGGCCCCGATCTCCTCCAGCACCGGGCGGCCGGTCCACAGGCTGGTGCCGAGGTCGCCGGTCAGGAGGCCGCCGAGCCAGGCGAGGTACTGCGTCACCATCGGCTGGTCGAGGCCGAGGCGCTGGCGCAGCGCCGCGATCCGGTCGGGCGTCACCTCGCTGTTGGCGCCGAGCATGATCTGCACCGCGTCGCCCGGGATCAGCCGGATCATCAGGAAGGCGACGACCGAGACCCCGAACAGCACCACCAGCAGGTCGAGCAGCCGCCCGGTCAGGAAGCGGGCCACGGGGCCGTCCTCCCAGATCCCGTCCAAACCACACTCCCCCTCCCCTTGCGGGAGGGGGTAGGGGGAGGGGTTTGGTGCCACGAGAGCCGAGTCCTTCGACCGGCAG
>NZ_JANX01001008.1 GCF_000767795.1 Inquilinus limosus MP06
GAGAGAATGGCGAAGGCGAAGTTTGAGCGGACGAAGCCGCACTGCAACATCGGCACGATTGGTCACGTGGACCATGGTAAGACGTCGCTGACGGCGGCGATCACGAAGGTGCTGGCGGAGAAGGGCGGGGCGACGTTCACGGCGTACGACCAGATCGACAAGGCGCCGGAGGAGAAGGCGCGCGGGATCACGATCTCGACGGCGCATGTGGAGTACGAGACGGACAACCGTCACTACGCGCATGTGGACTGCCCGGGCCACGCGGACTACGTGAAGAACATGATCACGGGTGCGGCGCAGATGGACGGCGCGATCCTGGTGGTGTCGGCGGCGGACGGCCCGATGCCGCAGACCCGCGAGCACATCCTGCTGGCGCGGCAGGTGGGCGTTCCGGCGCTGGTGGTGTTCCTGAACAAGGTCGACATGGTGGATGACGCGGAGCTCCTGGAGCTGGTGGAGCTCGAGGTCCGCGAGCTGCTGTCGAGCTACGACTTCCCCGGGGACGACATTCCGATCGTGCCGGGCTCGGCGCTGGTGGCGCTGGAGGACGGCGACGCGAAGCTTGGCCGCGACGCGATCCTGGAGCTGATGAAGCAGGTGGACGCGTACATCCCGCAGCCGGAGCGTCCGAAGGACAAGCCGTTCCTGATGCCGATCGAGGACGTGTTCTCGATCTCGGGCCGCGGCACGGTGGTGACGGGTCGCGTCGAGCGCGGCGTGGTGAAGGTGGGTGAGGAAATCGAGATCGTCGGGCTGAAGCCGACGGTGAAGACGACCTGCACCGGCGTCGAGATGTTCCGCAAGCTGCTGGACCAGGGCGAGGCGGGCGACAACATCGGCGCGCTGCTGCGCGGCACCAAGCGCGAGGAGGTCGAGCGCGGCCAGGTTCTGGCGAAGCCCGGCTCGATCACGCCGCACACGGAGTTCAAGGCCGAGGCGTACATCCTGACGAAGGAAGAGGGCGGCCGGCACACGCCGTTCTTCACCAACTACCGGCCGCAGTTCTACTTCCGGACGACGGACGTGACCGGGGTGGTGGAGCTGCCGGAAGGCACCGAGATGGTGATGCCGGGCGACAACATCTCGATGAAGGTGACGCTGATCGCCCCGATCGCCATGGACGAAGGCCTGCGCTTCGCCATCCGCGAGGGCGGCCGCACCGTCGGCGCCGGCGTCGTCGCCTCCATCATCAAGT
>NZ_JANX01001009.1 GCF_000767795.1 Inquilinus limosus MP06
GGCAGGGGAATCGCATTTGAGTAGAGAAGGGGTTGCGGGCGGAGGAGGAATGGAATCTGTGAGGGCTTTCTCTGAGGGGAGGAAGTCCGGTGACCTCGCTGATTGCGATTCTGCGGGAGGTGCGCGACCCGCGGGATGTGAACGCCCGGCACGATCTGGCGGAGCTGTTGTTCCTGGCGCTGGCGGCGACGCTGTGCGGGGCGAAGAGCTGCGTGGAGATCGCGGAGTTCGGGGACGGTCGGGAAGACGAGCTGCGGGAATTCCTGGAGCTGGAACATGGAATTCCGAGCCACGACACGTTCAGCCGTGTGTTCCGTCTGCTCGACCCGGTCGAGCTGTCGCAGGCCTTTACGGCCTTCATGACGGCGCTGCGGCGGGATCTCGGGTTGCCACCGCCGCAGGGGGTGGTGGCGATCGATGGCAAGGCGCTGCGGCGCGGGTACGAGAAGGGCAAGGCGCATCTGCCGCCCTTGATGGTGAGCGTGTGGGACAGCGAGACCCGGCTTTCGATCGCGGCGGCGCGGGCGCCGGGCGGCTCGGAGGTGCAGGCCACCCTCGATCTTCTGAAAGCCTTGACGCTGAAGGGCTGCACGGTGACGGCCGATGCCCTGCATTGCCATCCGGCGATGGCCGAAGCGGTGCTGGCGGCGAAGGCGCAGTATGCCCTGGGGCTGAAGGCCAACCACGGCCCGTTGTTTGCAGCCGCCGAAGCGGCTTTCACGGCCGCCGGCGATCTCGCCGGCTTCGAGACCCGGGAGCGGGCGCATGGCCGGTCGGAATGGCGGCAGGCCTCGGTGCTGCCGATCAGCGGGTTGACCAATCCGCCGTCCTTCCCCGGTCTCAAGGCGATCGGCCGGATCCAGGCCGAACGTATCGGCGGCGACGGCAAAGTCTCCCGAGCCATGCGATATATCGCCCTGTCGAAAGCCCTCTCCGCCCGCCAGCTCGCCCAAGTCGTCCGCGCCCACTGGACCATCGAGAACCAGCTCCACTGGATCCTCGACGTCGTCTTCGACGAAGACAATGCTCGCACCCGCAAGGACAACGGCCCGGAGAACCTCGCCGTTATCCGCCGCCTTGCCCACAACATCTTGCAGGCCCATCCCCTCAACAAACCCCTCATCAGCAAAATGCGACGTGCAAACTGGAGCAAAGAGTTCTTCTTCGAGCTCTTTGCCCATATGCGATAGCCCTG
>NZ_JANX01001010.1 GCF_000767795.1 Inquilinus limosus MP06
TACCCCCTCCCGCAAGGGGAGGGGGAGGATAAAAAGGATAGGCCGGCCCCCCGGCATTCCGGAAAGATCCCGCAAGCCGGAGAGGCAATCGGCTCAGCGCGCTGACGTCTCCAGCGCCTGCAGCAGGTTGGAGACATTGACGCCCAGCGCGTCGACGGCGTAGCCGCCCTCCATCACCGTCAACGTCGGCACGCTCAGGCCGCGGCCCAGGATCTCGCCCATCCGGGTGAAGTCGTCGCTGTTCAGCTTGAACTGCGAGATCGGGTCCTCCTGGAAGGTGTCGGCGCCGAAGGACAGCACCACCGCATCGGCGCCGTAGTCGCGGATCCGGGCCAGGGCGGCATCCAGCGCCTCGCGGTAGCGGTCCCAGGTGGTGCCGAAGGGCATCGGCAGGTTGAGGTTGAAACCCTCGCCGGCGCCCTCGCCGCGCTCCTCGGCATAGCCGAGATAATAGGGGTACTCGACGTTCGGGTCGGCGTGCAGCGACACGAACAGCACGTCGTCGCGGCCGTAGAAGATCTCCTGCGTGCCGTTGCCGTGATGGTAGTCGATGTCCAGCACCGCCACCCGGGCGGCGCCGTTGTCGCGGAACCACTGCGCCGCCACCGCGGCGTTGTTGAAGAAGCAGTAGCCGCAATAGACGTCGGTCGAGGCGTGGTGCCCCGGCGGCCGGCACAGCGAGAACACCGGCTTGCCGTCGGCCGCCACCAGCTTCGCCCCGGTCAGGGCGACGTCGACCGAGCTCAGCGCCGCGCGCCAGGTGCCGGCGGTGATCGGCGTGCCGCAGTCGCTGGCATAGTAGCCGAGCTTGCCCTCGATCGAACTGGGCACGACCTGGCGCATGTTGCGCACCGCCCAGTTGGTCGGCAGCGCGTCGATCTCGCCATGCGCGGCCGCCCACTCGTCCCAGGCGGTCTCCAGGAAGCGGATGAAGTGCGGGGCGTGCACCCGGGCGATCG
The DNA here is from genome assembly GCF_000767795.1 of Inquilinus limosus MP06. Classification (GTDB taxonomy): domain Bacteria; phylum Pseudomonadota; class Alphaproteobacteria; order DSM-16000; family Inquilinaceae; genus Inquilinus; species Inquilinus limosus_E. Next base: position 960 of record NZ_JANX01001010.1, read on the forward strand.
GGTCGGTGCCGAAACGCTCCGGCGCCCGCACCTCGCCCAGGCCGACCGCCTTGATCCGGGCCAGGATGGTCTCGGCGCGCTCCGGCTTCTCCACCACCGGGATGAAGTGGCCGCCGGTCAGCTCCACCTTGCCGTGCTGCAGCCGGTGGTCCTCGGAATAGATGGTCAGCATCGCGTCCCTGCTCATTCGGTGTTGCCGCGACACTAGCGGATGCGGCGCGGCGCCGGAACGGGG
>NZ_JANX01001011.1 GCF_000767795.1 Inquilinus limosus MP06
TGCTCCTCGCGGGCACGCTGGGCCAGGGCGCGGACGATCTCGAACTCCTCGCGCGTCACCACGTCGAGCCGCGACAGCACATGCTCGAACTGCTCGCGCAGGCGGGTCCTCGCCTCCTCGCGCACGCCGGCGACGGCACCGAAGGCTCCGGTCGCGACGCGGACCAGATCGTCGATCAGCTTGGTGTCGAAGGGCATCGCAGGCGGCATTCCCAAATGAACATCATCGTCTGGAATATGGCGGCCGGTCCCCCGCGTTGCAACACGCTGGACCGCGCGCCTATAAGGGCACGCTTCGTCCCCCCCGAACGGGAACAGACATGGGTTGGTTCGATCCGGTCGCCCTGCAGATCGGCCCCGTCGCGATCCGCTGGTATGCGCTCGCCTACATCGCCGGCTTCATCCTGGGCTGGCGCTACGCGCTGTGGCTGACCCGCCGCACCGCGCTGCCGCCCGACCGCGCGGCGCTGGACGACTTCCTGACCTGGGCGGTGATCGGCACCATTCTGGGCGGCCGGATCGGCTATGTCCTGTTCTACAATCTCGACGAATATCTGGCGAACCCGGTGTCGATCCTGGAGATCTGGCATGGCGGCATGTCCTTCCACGGCGGCTTCCTCGGCGTCACCGTCGCGATCATCCTGTTCGCACGCAGCCGCGGCTTCTCGCCCCTGCTGCTGGGCGACGTGGTGGCCGCCGCCGCGCCGATCGGGCTGTTCTTCGGCCGCATCGCCAATTTCGTGAATGGCGAGCTGTGGGGCCGCGTCACAGACGCGCCCTGGGGCATCGTCTTCCCCAATGGCGGGCCGCTGCCGCGCCACCCCAGCCAGCTGTACGAGGCCGGGCTGGAGGGGCTGGTGCTGTTCCTGATCCTGCTGCCGCTGGCCGCCAGCGCGCGCATCCGGTCGAAGCCGGGCATCGTGCTGGGCGCCTTCATCGCCTGGTACGGCGTGTCGCGCTTCCTGGTCGAGTTCGTGCGCGAGCCGGACGCCCAGCTGGGCTATCTGATGGGCACCGACTGGTTCACCCGTGGCCAGCAGCTGTCGATCCCGATGATCCTGATCGGCCTTGCCGTGGTGGTCTGGGCCGCCCGCCGGCCGGCGATGCAGCCCCCTGCCCCGGCGGCATCGCCGCCCGCCTCGTCCACGGCCGCGTGACCCCGCTGCTCGACCTGCTGCGCCGCCGCATC
>NZ_JANX01001012.1 GCF_000767795.1 Inquilinus limosus MP06
GAGATGGACTCCGTTCTGGTGGTGGAGTGCGAGATCGACGACCAGTCGGGCGAGGAGCTGGCGCTGGCGCTGGACCGGCTGCGGGCGCATCCGGCGGTGCTGGACGCGGTCCAGGCCCCGGTCTTCGGCAAGAAGGGGCGGATGATGGCGCATCTCCGCCTGCTGGCGCGGCCGGAGGCGCGGGACGAGGTGCTGCGGCTATGCTTCAGCGAGACCACGACCATCGGCCTGCGTTATGGCGTTCAGTCCCGGGCGGTGCTGCCGCGGCGCGTCGTCGAGGTCGCGGCCGGGGACCGCACGGTGCGGGTCAAGGCGGTCGACCGGCCCGGCGGACGCACGGCCAAGGCCGAGGCGGATGACGTGGCCGACCTGGACGGGCACAAAGCGCGCAAGGCCCGGCGGCGGGCGGCGGAGGATGCGGTGGAAGAGTCATGAGCGCGGATCGGATGCGGCTCGAGGGCGTGCTGGACGGGCTCGGCCCGATCGCGGTGGCGGTCAGCGGCGGCGTCGACAGCATGACCCTGGCGGTGCTGGCGCATCGCCGGCGCCCCGAGGCCGTGACCATGGTCCATGCCGTCTCCCCGGCGGTGCCGCCGCTGGCCACGGCGCGGGTGCGCGACTGGGCCGGGCGCGAGGGCTGGGCCCTGACGGTGCTCGACGCCGGCGAGTTCGCCGATCCGCGCTATCGCGAGAACCCGGTGAACCGTTGCTATTTCTGCAAGACCAACCTGTACGGCGCGATCGCCGGGCGGGTCGCCGGCACCATCGTCTCCGGCACCAACCTGGACGATCTCGGCGAGTACCGGCCGGGGCTCGACGCGGCGCGCGAGCATGGCGTGCACCACCCCTATGTCGAGGCCGGCATCGGCAAGGCCGGGCTGCGGGCCCTGGCGCGCGATCTCGGCCTCGGCGACCTGGCCGAGCTGCCGTCCTCGCCCTGCCTGTCGAGCCGGGTCGAGACCCTGATCCCGATCGAGCCCGAGATGCTGCGCACCATCGATGCGGTCGAGCAGCTGGTGGCCAGCCGCCTGAAGCCGCGCACGGTGCGCTGCCGGGTCCGCGCCGCCGGGCTGGTGGTGGAGCTCGATCCCGGCAGCCTGGCCGGGCTGGGCGAGGACGGGGCGGCGGCGCTGGAGGCGTCGATCCGCGCCATGCTGCCGGAAGCCGCCGCGTCCC
>NZ_JANX01001013.1 GCF_000767795.1 Inquilinus limosus MP06
CGGCGTCGCGCCGATCCCGGGCCAGAACGGCAGCTCGGCGAGCCGCCGGCGCCCGGCCCCCCGCTCCTGCCCCGGGCCGGTGAAGCGGACGAAGCGGCCGGGGACCGCCTCCAGCGCCCGGAACCGGTCGCCCTCCCGGCGCAGCACCGCCACGTGGCAGTCACGGCGGGCGCTGCCCGCCAGCGCGATCGGCAGCAGCAGCCGGCCGCCTTCGGCGACCTGGTCGAACAGCGCCGCCGGCAGGTCCCAGACCGCGGCCGTGATCATGGCCCGGTCATAGGGTGCCCCGGCGGCATGGCCGGCGGCACCGTCGCCCTCGACGATCGCGACATTGGCGATGCCGAGCGCCGCGAGGTCGTCCCGGCTGCGCCGTGCCAGCTCGCCGAGAATCTCCACTCCGGCCACCCGCCCTCCCTCGACCAGCCGGCCCATCACCGCGGCGAGCCAGCCGGAGCCGGAGCCGATCTCCATCACCCGATGCCCGGGCTCCAGCCCCAGCCGGTGCAGCAGCCACAGCACGTAGCTGGGCTGGGAGTTGGTCGAATCGAGCCCGGCGTCGTCCGGCCCGACATGGGTCAGCACCCGGTCGCTGTAGATCGCGGCGAGGTGGCGCTGCCGATCGGCGTCGGAATCCTCGACCGGGCCGTCCCGCTCGGTCCGGAAACGGTGCACGAAGCGATGCCGCGGCGCCTCCCGCACCGCCCGGCGCAACCGCTCCGGCAAGGCCTCGCCGCGGCGGCGGAAGGCCGTGTCCAGCATGCCCAGGAAGCGGGTGATGTGCTCTTCGATCTCCGGCTCCATGATCCCTCCGGCAGGACTGTCCGCCAGGGAATGCGCGCGGCCCGCCCGGCCGCGGACCGGAAATATTTTTTCGCCTCCCCTGTCCGCGCCCGGCGGCCCCGCGCGCATAGTGGGGCTGGATGCAGGATACCTCCCCCCTCAAGCCGCGGATCGCGCTCCAGGCCTTCAGCTTGACCAAGAAGGACGTGCGCCGCGCCCTCGCGGCCCTGTCCGACCCGGACCTGCTGCGGCTGCAGGCGATCGCGCGGCTGCGTTGCCGCGGCCTGCCGGGGCTGGACTGGCAGGAGCTGCTGCACGAGGCGATGCTGCGCGCTCTCGACGGCTCCCGTCCCTGGCCGCCCGGTGTGCCGCTGGTCGCCTTCCTGGCCGGGATC
>NZ_JANX01001014.1 GCF_000767795.1 Inquilinus limosus MP06
CGGTGTTGGTGTCGCCCAGCGCCACCGTCGAGGCGGCCAGCGCCTGCGAGGAGAAACCGAGCGCGGTGGCATTCGCCGCCGCCGCATTGGCCGCACGTCCCCCGGCGAACGCATTTTCGGCCCCCGCACGGGACCCGGCACCGATCGCCGTGGAATTCGTTGCCGAGGCATTGGCGAAGGAGCCCACGGCCACGGTGCCGGCCGAGGTGGCATTGGCCGCAGCGCCGACCGCGACCGCATTGACGCCGTTCGCGACCACGCCGGCGGAGCCCAGCGCGAGCGAGTTCACACCCGAGGCATTGGCCAGCTGGCCACCCGCGAATGCCCCCTCGCCGCTGGCGCTGGCGAGAACGCCCACGGCGGTGGCGTTCGCCGCGGTCGCCTGGGAAGCGCGGCCGAGGGCCGTCGAGAAATCCGATGAGGCGACGGAGCCGACACCGACGGCCACAGAGCTCTTGCCGCTGGCGTTGGAGCTGACCCCGAAAGCGGCCGACCCCGAGCCGGCCGCAACCGACCCGGCGCCGACCGCCGTCGAATTGACGCCCGATGCGTTGGCCTGGAAGCCCAGCGCCGAGGCCGCTGTCGCCAGCGCCTTCGCGTTCGGGCCGATCGCCGCGCTGTTTTCCGCCGAGGCTTTCGCGCCGGGGCCGACCGCCGTGGCGAGCTCGGCGGACGCGTTGGAGAAGACGCCGAGCGCCATGCTGTTCGTCGCGCTGGCATTCGAACCGGCGCCGACCGCGGTCGAGCCGCTGGCCCCTCCGGCGGTCGCCGTCACTCCCAGCGCAACCGACTGGCTGGCCGACGCATTCGCCGAGTCACCGAACGCGACGGCCTGGTTCCCGCTGGCATTGGACTGGAAGCCCACCGCCGTCGCGTTCGTGCCCGCCGCCTTGGCTGCCACGCCGGCTGCCATGGCATTGGCGCCGGTGGCGCCGTCGTTCAGGTAGTTCGGCTGCTGGCTGGCGCTGTTGACGCTGTAGTAGTGCAGCGGCGTCGAGGCGGCGATGGCCGAGATCGCCTGGTTGGTGGCGAAGAGCTGGCTGCCGTTGATCGCGTCGGTCGAGTTCAGCGCGATCCGCCCTGCCGCGACATTGGTGATGGTGCGTTCGGCGCCTGCCGCGCCGACGCTGACCGTGCTGGCCGGCGTGGTGCCGGCGAAGTTGTAGGTGGT
>NZ_JANX01001015.1 GCF_000767795.1 Inquilinus limosus MP06
GGCGGCGAAGGGCCGGCACAGCCCGGTCGGCGACAGCATGCCGGCGCGGGAGAAGCCGTAGAAGGCCTGCGGCGCGCCGAGGATGTTGACCCCGGCGACGACGGCGGTGTCGATCTCGCCCCGCGCCAGCGCCCGCACCGCCGCGTCGAGCGCGACGAGGGAGGAGGAGCAGGCGGTGTCGATGGTCAGGCTCGGCCCGCGCAGGTCGTAGATGTAGGAGATGCGGTTGGCGATGATCGACGCGGTGTTGCCGGTCATGAAATGGGTGTCGATGCCGCTGGCATCGCCCACGATCCGGGTATAGGCGTCGACCGAGGAGGCGCCGACGAACACGCCGACCGGCTGGCCGGCGAGGGTGGAGGGCGGCAGGCCCGCATCCTCCAGCGCCTCCCACACCAGCTCCAGCAGCAGCCGCTGCTGCGGGTCCATCTGCTCGGCCTCGCGCGGCGCGATGCGGAAGGCGCCGGCATCGAAGCCGTAGGGATCCGCGATCAGCCCGGCGGACAGGGTGTAGCTGCGGCCCGCCTCGCCCTTCCGGGGGTGGTAGAACCGCTCGACCGCCCAGCGGTCGCTGCCGATGGTGGAGATGCTGCAGCGCTCCTGCAGCAGCAGCGACCAGAAATCGTCGAGGCCGGCCGCGCCGGGCAGCCGGCAGGCCATGCCGATCACCGCGACGGGCTGGTCCTGAAGTCTCGAAGAGCCTGCTGGCATGTCGGTCTTCTTTCAGCGATTCGGCATGGGCGGGCGGGCAACGGACCGCAGCGGCAACCTACTGTACCGCAGGAATCGAGGTGCGAAACCAGCAATCGATGGCGGACTCCATGACACCATAGATTTTAAATCTATGATCGCTTCCGGGTAGCCCCCGCCGGGCGGATGTCATCCGAACAGCAGCGCGTCGGCCTTCTCCAGGCGGACGACGTCATCCTCGCCGAGATAGGGTCCGGTGCGGACCTCGATGAGTTCGAGGTCGATCTTGCCGGGGTTCTCGAGCTTGTGGTCGGTGCCGATGGGGAGGTAGACGGCCTCGTTCTCACGCAGGATGCGGGACTGGCCCTCCATGGTGACGCGGGCGGTGCCGGAGAGCACGACCCAGTGCTCGGAGCGGTGGTAGTGGCGCTGCAGCGCGATGGCCTGGCCGGGATGGATCAGGACGC
>NZ_JANX01001016.1 GCF_000767795.1 Inquilinus limosus MP06
TACTGCCCGGTGTCGCGCACCGGCTTCTTCGGCCCGCTGCGGCCGGTCGAGGCCGCGGGGCAGGTGGCGATCCTGTCGGCCGGCACCTCCGACATCCCGGTGGCGCGTGAGGCGGAGCGCACGCTGCGCCATGCCGGGCAGCTGGCCAGCCTGTTCAGCGATATCGGCGTGGCCGGGCTGTGGCGGCTGACCGACCGGCTGGACGAGATCCGCGCCCATCCGGTGGTGATCGTCGTCGCCGGCATGGATGCGGCGCTGGCCAGCGTCGTCGGCGGGCTGGTGGCCGGGCCGGTGATCTGCGTTCCGACCTCGGTCGGCTACGGCGTCGCCGCCGGCGGCCGGGCGGCGCTGGACGCGATGCTGGCCAGCTGCGCCCCGGGCCTCTCGGTGTGCAACATCGACAACGGCTACGGCGCCGCCTGCGCCGCGCTGCGCCTGCTCGACGCCGCTCGCCGGTTGCGGGAGTAGAAGGCAAAAAAGTCCCCCTCCCGCGAGGGGCTGGGATATCCACAGATGTTCAGCGGCCGGCCTGCGCGTATTGCGCGTCGGTCACATGCTCCAGCCAGTCGACGCTCTTGCCGTCCAACTGCTCCGCGATGGCGACATGGGTCATGGCCGTGGTCGCCGTCGCACCGTGCCAGTGCTTCTCCCCGGGCGGGATCCACACCACGTCGCCCGGATGGATCGGCTCGACCGGCCCGCCCTCGCGCTGCACCCAGCCCTGGCCGGCGGTGACGATCAGCGTCTGCCCCAGCGGATGGGTGTGCCAGGCGGTGCGGGCGCCGGGCTCGAAGGTGACGATGACGCCGCCGACACGGGCGGGGGCGGCGCGCTGGAATCGCGACGCCATGTGCACGGTGCCGGTGAAGTATTCGGCCGGGCCTGGGCTTGGCGGCTGGGCGCCGTGGCGGACGATGTCCAAGATCGGTCTCCCTGGTCTGTCGGATTCGCTGGTGCCAGCTTGCACCTCTGAGCGCCGGCCGAACACCGGCCCGATGACGCATGAGGCGGTCGGCGCATGCCGCGCGGCTGCCCGGCACGGTCGCGCCGACGGCGACGGGCGGCGCGTTGGCGATGTAGCCAAACACAAACTCGCTTGCGCCGCCCTGCGACTTTGTTCATGATATGTTCTATGGAGCCCACGCCAGA
>NZ_JANX01001017.1 GCF_000767795.1 Inquilinus limosus MP06
GTTCCCGCCGATAGAGCCGGCCCGGACGGCCGCAAATCGGCGCGGACGTCGAATGGGGTGCCGTACGTGTTCGCGCGCGGACGCGCGCAGCCCCCTCCCCCTACCCCCCTCCCGCAAGGGCAGGGGGGACTTGGAAAGGACGATGTGTGAGTTGGAGGACATTCCCGAACCCGGACCTACGCCGCCGCCGCGACCGGGCCGAGATGGGTGGCGATGGCGCGGTCGATCGCCGCCAGCTCGTCCGCCGACAGACGCAGCTCGCCCGCCCGCGCATTCGCCCGGGCCTGGTCGGCGTTGCGGGCGCCGCAGAGCGCGAAGGTGATGCCGGGCTGCGCCAGGGTCCAGGCGATCACCACGTCGGCGATTTCGGCCCCATGGTCCCGGGCGATGCCGGCGAGATCGGCGGCGAAAACCGCGACCAGGCGCCGGTTCTCGGCCGAGAAGCGCGGGTTGGTGCGGCGCAGATCGTCGCCGTCGAAGCTCCGCTCCGGCCCGATCCGGCCGGTCAGGAGGCCGAGCGCCAAGCTGGAATAGCTGATCACGGCGATGCCGGCGTCGCGGCAGGGTGGGATCAGCGTCTGCTCCAGCCCGCGGTCGAGCATGTTGTACGCCTCCTGCACGCAGTCGACCGGACCGGCCGCGCGGTAGGCGGCGAGATCCTCGACGCTGGCGTTGCTGATGCCGATAGCCCTGGTCTTGCCCTCGGCCTTCAGCGCCAAGAGGGCCTCCATGGTCTCGGCGATCGGCGTCGTCGGGTCCTGCCAATGGGTGATCAGCACGTCGACATGGTCGGTGCGCAGGCGCCGCAGGCTGGCCTCCAGCTCCGCCCGCACCGACTCCGCGCCGAGATAGCGGTGGATGGTCTTGTCGTCCTGGCCGACGAAGGGGCGGCCCTTGTCGGTGTCCCAGACCAGGCCGCATTTGGTCACCAGCACGACCTCGTCGCGCCGCCCCTCGATGGCGCGACCGACCAGCTGCTCGGCCCGGCCGAGGCCATAGGCCGGGGCGGTGTCGATCAGGGTGACGCCGGCGTCGAGCGCGGCGCGGATCGCCGCCACCGAGGCGGCGTCGTCGCCGCCGCCCCACAGCCAGCCGCCCATGGCCCAGGTGCCGAGCCCCACCGCGCTGGCGGGGATCCCGCTGGCCCC
>NZ_JANX01001018.1 GCF_000767795.1 Inquilinus limosus MP06
CCACCTCGCCCGGCTCGACCCGGTAGCCGCGGATCTTCACCTGGTCGTCGGCTCGGCCGAGGAACTCCAGGCTGCCATCCTTGAGTCGCCGCACCCGGTCGCCGGTGCGGTACAGCCGGGCGCCGGGCGGGCCGAAGGGATCGGGCATGAAGCGCTCGGCCGTCAGGTCCGGCCGGCCGAGATAGCCCCGCGCCACCCCGGGGCCGCCGAGATAGAGCTGCCCCGCCGCCCCGGCCGGCACCGGGTTCAGATGGTCGTCCAGCACATGCGCCGCGGCATCCGGCAGCGGCCGGCCGATCGGCAGCGTGCCCGCGGCGCGCCAGGCGTCAGCAGCGGGCTGGCACAGGGCGCCGACGGTGGCCTCGGTCGGGCCGTAGTGATTGACCACGCGACAGCCCGGCGCCAGCTCCCGGATCCGGTCCAGGAGCGGCCAGCCGGTCGCCTCGCCGCCCAGCACCAGCGTGTGGGCCGGCAGCACGTCCTGCGGCCGGCGTGCCTGCAGCAACGCCTGCAGATGGCTCGGCACGATCTTCAGCACCTCGATCCGCCGCGCCGCCATGGTTTCGGCGAAGCGATCGGGATCGAAGACGCGGGCCGGGTCGATCAGGTGCAGCTCGCCGCCGCCATAGAGCGCGCCGTAGAGCACGGTGTTGCCGAGATCGGCGGCGACGGTCGAGACCATCGCCATCCGCGCACCCTCCGGCAGGTCCAGCACCTGCAGCACACCGCGGGCATAATCGGCGATGCCGCCGCGGGTGACGACCACGCCCTTGGGCTTGCCGGTCGACCCCGAGGTGTAGATCAGGCACCCGGCCTGGCCGGGCACCGTCTCGGGCAGCGTCGCCGAGGCGTCGTCAGCCTCATCCTCCAGCGACAGGCGCAGCACCTCGCAGCCGAAGCTTTCCGGAGTCTCGCCATCGACCAGCAGCCAGCGGGCGCCGCTGTCGGCCACCAGCTCGGCCCGCCGCTCCACCGGCGCCGCCGGGTCGAGCGGCAGGTAGGTGCCGCCGGCCTTGAGCACGCCGAGGATGCCGAGCACCCATTCCGGCGTCCGCCCCATCTGCAGCGCCACCCGGTCCTCGGGCCGGAGGCCGCGGGCGATCAGCCGCCGCGCCAGCCGGTCGGAGGCCCGGT
>NZ_JANX01001019.1 GCF_000767795.1 Inquilinus limosus MP06
CAGGCCTTGGGCGGCGATCGCGGTCACCGCCGCCAGGCTGTGGCTGACGAAGGCCAGGCGCCAGGGCCGGCCGGCGGCGTCGAGCGCGGCCATCGCCCAGGCCCGGAACAGGCAGCCCTGGGGATAGAGGGCGAGGGGCAGAGGACCCTCGGCCGCTGCGCCGACGTCGCGGCCGGCGGCCCAGACCGCCTGCTCGCGCCGCAGGAAGGTGCCGCCGCCGTCGCCCGCCGCATGCATCGCCAGCACCAGGTCGAAGCGCTCGCCGAGGCGCGGCAGCATCGGCATGGTCAGCCCGGTCACCATCTCGACCTGGATGCGCGGATGGGCGGCGGCGAAGCCGGCCAAGAGAGGCGGCACCAGACGGGTGCCGTAATCCTCCATCACCCCCAGCCGCACCGTGCCCTCGACCTGCAGGTCGCGCAGCCGGCCCATCGCCTCGGCCGAAACCGACAGGATGCGGCGGGCATAGCCCAGCAGCACCTCCCCGGCCGGCGTCAGGCGAAGGCCGCGGCGGTCGCGGTCCAGCACCGCGGCGCCGATCGCGCCCTCCAGCCGCCGGATCTGCATGCTGATGGCCGATTGTGTCCGGTTCAGCGCCGCGGCGCCGCGGGTGAAGGAGCCGTGGTCGGTCACGGCGACGAAGGCGCGCAACAACTCCGGGTCCAGCATCGGCCGCTCCATCACGATTCGTGATTCAGAAGATCATCCTTATGCGTTTCCGTGAAGATCGCGGCGGCTCCTATGCTTTCCGGCAGTTCCTCTCCCCTGGTCGTCATCCCCGCGAAAGCGGGGATCTCCTCGGAAGTCCATCGGGACGAGATTCCCGCCTTCGCGGGAATGACGATGGGGAGGGGCAGGGCACGAGCCAAGGGGAGCAGGGATGGCGCGCGACGGCATGGGCGTGGCGGCGGCGCTGGCGTCGAGCACGCTGGGCGGCACCTCGGTGGTGGCGACCCGCTTCCTGATGGGGGCGCTGGACCCGGCGATGCTCGGCGTGTTCCGCTTCGGCATCGGCTGCGCCCTGCTGCTGCCGGTGGTGGTGCTGCTGCGCGCGCCCTGGCCGCCGCGGCGCGACTGGCCGGCGGTGGCGCTGCTGGGCCTGCTGTTCTTCGCCGCCTTCCCCCTTCC
>NZ_JANX01001020.1 GCF_000767795.1 Inquilinus limosus MP06
GGGGGACTCGAAAAGATTGCGGGTCGGGTTCTGCTTACGCCGATCAAGATCGATCCCATCGTTTCGCGCTAACCCTGGCCGGGCGCTTCGCGCTAGACAAGGGCGATGAGCAAGAGTGACCCCAAGACCACCGTCGGGAAGACGGCGGGCGACCCGGCCGCGACAGGCGCCGCGATGCCCGCCGGGAAACCGAAAGCCACCTTCAAGGACGGCGGCGAGAAGGACGGCGAGCGCGTCGCCAAGGTGCTGGCCCGGGCCGGCCTATGCTCCCGCCGCGAGGCCGAGCGCTGGATCGCCGAGGGCCGCGTGGCGCTGGACGGCAAGGTGCTGGAGACGCCGGCCGTGGTGGTGCCGCCCGGCGCCGTCCTGACCGTCGACGGCGTGCCGGTGCCGGAGGCCGAGCGCACCCGGCTGTGGCGCTATCACAAGCCGGCCGGGCTGGTCACCACCCGGTCCGACCCGCAGGGCCGCCAGACCGTGTTCGACAACCTGCCGGCGGAGCTGCCGCGCGTGGTCTCGATCGGCCGGCTGGACCTGAACAGCGAAGGCCTGCTGCTGCTGACCAATGACGGCGAGCTGTCGCGCCGGCTGGAGCTGCCGTCGACCGGCTGGCCGCGGCGCTACCGCGTGCGCGTGCACGGCACGCCCGACCCGGCGAAGCTGGCCGGGCTGGCCAAGGGCATCACCGTTTCCGGCGTGCATTACGGCCCGATCGAGGCGGCGCTGGACAAGGTGCAGGGCGCCAACGCCTGGCTGACCGTCACCCTGCGCGAAGGCAAGAACCGCGAGGTGCGCAAGGTGATGGAGGCGATCGGCCTGAACGTGAACCGGCTGATCCGCGTCTCCTACGGCCCGTTCCAGCTGGGCATCCTGGAGAAGGGCGAGGCGGAGGAGATCAAGGCCTCGGTGCTGCGCGACCAGCTGGGCCGCTGGCTGGAGACGCATGAGGAGGACCGGCCGACGCGCAAGCCTGCCGCCAAGCCGACCGTGAGCAAGCCGGCCCCGGCGAAGCCCGCAAGCACCAAGCCTGCCGTCGCCAAGTCCTCCGGTCCGAAGCCCGGCCATGCCCCTGCGCCTCGTCGCCGGCCGGCATAAAGGCCGGGCGCTGGCCGCCCCGCCGGACCGCGCC
>NZ_JANX01001021.1 GCF_000767795.1 Inquilinus limosus MP06
ACCCCTCCCCCTGCCCCCCTCCCGCAAGGGGAGGGGGAGGACAGAGACGGCGGTGCGGGGCCTGTGAGAACCTTCGTCATCCGCCGCCTGCTGCTGGCGGTGCCGATGCTGCTGGGGGCGTCGGCGCTGATCTTCTTCGTCTTCGCCCTGACCCCGGGCGACTTCGTCGACGGCAACATCAACCTGACGCCGGAGCGGGCGGCGGAGCTGAAGTCGCTGTACGGGCTCGACCGGCCGGTCCTGGACCGCTACCTCGACTGGCTGGGCCGGCTGGTGACCGGCGATCTCGGCTATTCGATGCAGTACCAGATCCCGGTCGGCACGCTGCTGAACCAGTATGTCTGGAACTCCTTCCTCCTCGCCGGCACGGCGATGCTGCTGTACTGGACCCTGTCGCTGCTGGCCGGGGTGACGGCGGCGGTGAAGCCCTATTCCTGGTATGACCGGCTGGTGACGCTGGCGGTGTTCGCCGCCATGTCCTTCCCGGTCTTCTTCCTGTGCCTCTTGCTGATCAAATGGTTCGCGGTCGACCTGCGCTGGCTGCCGGTCGGCGGCATGATCAGCACCGGCAGCGAGGCGACGGGCTGGCCCCTGGTGGCCGAGATCGCCGCCCACATGGTGCTGCCGGTGCTGGTGCTGACCGCGCTGCAGGCCGGCAGCCTGACCCGCTACATCCGTGCCAGCATGCTGGAATCGCTGTCGATGGACTTCGTCCGCACCGCCCGGGCCAAGGGGCTGAAGGAGCGGACGGTGGTGCTGAAGCACGCGCTGCGCAACGCGCTGCTGCCGATCATCACCCTGCTGGGCTTCGAGCTGCCGGGCCTGTTCTCCGGCGCCATCGTCACCGAGAAGATCTTCAACTGGCCGGGCGCGGGCCACATCCAGATCGACACGCTGGCGGCGCGCGACTATCCGGTGCTGATGGGCTTCACCATGGCGCTGGCGGCGCTGACCATTCTCGGCAGCCTGATCGCCGACATCGCCTATGCCGCGGCTGACCCGCGCATCCGGCTGCGGCGGCGCTAGGCGATGGCGTTCGCGTCGCTGCTGAACCCGTTCCGCCGCCGCCGGGCGCGCGAGGCCGAGCTGGCGGAGCTCGCCGGCCGCCTCGCCGTCACCCGCTCGCCGT
>NZ_JANX01001022.1 GCF_000767795.1 Inquilinus limosus MP06
CGGCGTCCGCAGGATCCGCGACTGGATCACCGCCGGCGACATCTACCAGGCCAACCTGACCCAGCGCTTCCTGGCCGACCTGCCGGACGGGCTCGACCCCTTCACGCTGCATCGCCGCCTGCGCGCCCTGTCGCCCGCGCCCTTCGCCGCCTTCCTCGACCTGGGCGAGGGGCGGTGGATCGCCAGCGCCTCGCCGGAGCGGTTCCTGGCGGTCGACCCGGCCGGGCGGGTCGAGACCCGGCCGATCAAGGGCACCCGGCCTCGCGGGGTCGATGCGGCGGCGGATGCGGTCCTGGCTGTGGAGCTGCAGGCCAGCACGAAAGACCGGGCCGAGAACCTGATGATCGTCGACCTGCTGCGCAACGACCTGTCGAAGGTCTGCGCCGTCGGCAGCGTGCGGGTGCCGGCGCTGTGCGGGCTGGAGACCTTCCCCCGGGTGCATCATCTGGTCTCGGTGGTGGAGGGGCGGCTGGCGCCGGGCCGCGGCGCGGTCGACCTGCTGCGCGCCTGCTTCCCCGGCGGCTCGATCACCGGCGCGCCGAAGATCCGGGCCATGGAGATCATCCGCGCGCTGGAGCCGGCGCGGCGCGGGCCCTATTGCGGCTCGGTCGTCCATCTCGGCTTCGACGGGTCGATGGATTCCAGCATCATCATCCGCACGCTGTGCGGGGCGCAGGGGCAGGTCGCCGCCCAGGCCGGCGGCGGCATCGTCTACGATTCCGATCCGGACGCCGAGTATGACGAGGCCATGGTGAAGGTGCGGCCGCTGCTGCAGGCCCTGGCGGAGCCGCCTGATGCCCTGGCTGAACGGGCAGCTGATATCGGCCGAGGCGGCACGGATCGATCCGGCCGATCGCGGCTTCACCCTCGGCGACGGGCTGTTCGAGACCATCCGGGTCCGCGACGGCGCCGCGGTCTGGCTGGACCGGCACCTGGCGCGCCTGGCCGAAGGCCGCGCGGTGCTCGGCATCCCGGCGCGCTTCGACGACGCCGTCCTGGCCGAGGCCTGCGCGGCGGTGATCGCGGCCGAAGGGATCGAGGCCGGCGCGCTGCGCCTGACCGTCAGCCGCGGCGTCGGGCCTCGCGGCGTGCTGCCGCCAGCCTCTCCCGTGCCGACCGTGCTGAT
>NZ_JANX01001023.1 GCF_000767795.1 Inquilinus limosus MP06
GGGCGCGCAGCAGCACGTGCCAATGGGCCTGGCCGGTCTTGCGGGTGAAGGCGGCCGGCACGGCGAGGACGTCGGCGCCGGCCTGGGCCAGGGCCCGATAGAGATAGGCGAAGCGCAGGTCGTAGCAGACGGTCAGGCCCAGCACGCCGCCTGCCGGCAGCGGCGCCGCCACCGCCTGGCCGCCCGGCGCGAAGGTGGCGCTCTCGCGATAGCGCTCGCCGCCCGCCAGTTCGACGTCGAACATGTGGATCTTGTCGTAGCGGGCCAGGATCTCGCCCGACGGCGCGAACAGGTAGGAGCGGTTGGCCGCCTTGCCGCCGGGCAGGCCGATCGACAGCGACCCGATCAGCAGCGTCGCCCCGGTCTCGCGCGCCAACCCGGCGAAGAAGGGCAGGCCGGGATGCTCTGCCTCCGGCAGGGCCCGCTGCAGCACGGCCTCGCGGCCGTGGGCGATGAAGCCTGTGTTCTCGGGGGTGGCGATCAGCGTCGCCCCGGCGTCACGGGCCTGCCGGATCAGCGTTCCCGCCGCCTGCAGGTTCGGCTCGATCTCCGTGCCGGCATTGAGCTGGACGCAGGCGGCGGCGAACCTCGTCATCCCATCGCCCTCATCCGGCGGAACGGTCGATCAGGCCGGCGCGGATTCGGCCAGGAGCGGGTCGAGCTTGCCGGCGCGTTCCAGCGCCTGGAGGTCGTCATTGCCGCCGACATGGGTTGCGCCGATGAAGATCTGCGGCACGGTGTTGCGACCATGGGCGCGCTGCCGCATCTCCTCCCGCCGCGACGGCTCGGCCACCACATCGATCTCCTCGAAGCTGACGCCCTTCTGGGTCAGCAGCTTCTTGGCCATGTAGCAATAGGGGCAGAACGGGCTGGAGTAGACGGTGACGGGTGGCATGCGATCCTCCGAAGAGTCCTTCGAATATGAGGGCATTCGTGCTGGGATGCCAGGGGGTCTGCGCCCGATGAATGGCGCCCATGCCCTGGGCGCGCGCCGGCCTCACGGCGGCGGCACCCGCGCCAGCGTCACCACGTCGACCCCGGCGGCCCCCTTGCGCCGCAGCGCCCGGGCGCATTCGTCAATGGTGGCGCCGGTGGTCAGCACATCATCGACCAGCAGC
>NZ_JANX01001024.1 GCF_000767795.1 Inquilinus limosus MP06
GGCCGGCAGCAGGCCCAGCCGGGCTATGGCGGCCAGCCGGGATACGGCTCCCGCGGCGGCTTCGGCGGCCAGCCCGGCTTCGGCCGGTCCGGTGGCGGCGGCTTCATGGCCGGCGCGATGCAGACCGCCATGGGCGTGGCCGGCGGCGTCGTCCTCGGCAACCTGCTGATGGACGCCTTCACGCCCGATGTGGCCCAGGCGGCCGAAGGCCTCGGCCAGGCGGCGGAGGACACCGCCAGCGACTTCGCCTCCGATGCCGGCTTCGATATGGGCGGCGACGAGCTCTGAGGTTAGTATGGGGCCGGCGGCGTCATGCCTCCGGCCCTCCCCTTTTTGTCGTGATTTGATCGGACGCATCGTGGAAAGCTTCGTTGCCCAGGTCACGCAGTTCATCGCCGACAATCAGGCCTGGGCTGGACCGATCCTGTTCCTGCTGGCCTTCGGCGAATCCATGGCCGTGGTCGGCCTGTTCGTCCCCTGCACCGCCCTAATGCTGGCCACCGGCGCCCTGGTCGGCGGCGGCCTGCTGCACCCCGTGCCCGTGATCCTGTGGTCGATCGCCGGCGCCGTGCTGGGCGACGCCGTCTCCTACTGGCTGGGCCAGAAGCTGGGCCCGAACGCCCGCAACGTCTGGCCGTTCTCGCGCGACAAGGCGATGATCGCCAAGGGCCGGCTGTTCTTCCGCCGCTGGGGCACCGCCTCGATCTTCCTCGGCCGCTTCCTGGGACCGCTGCGCGCCGTGGTGCCGCTGATCGCCGGCATCATGCGGATGCGCCCCGCCCGCTTCCAGATCGCCAATGTGCTGTCCGCCATCGTCTGGGTGCCCGCCATGCTGGCGCCCGGCTGGCTGGTGGCCCAGGGCGTCGGCGAGCTGGAGGGCATCGGCGAGACCCAGTGGATCCTGATGACCGGCGCGCCGCTGCTGGCCGGCGCCTTGACCCTGGCCGCCTTCGCCAAGTTCGCGGCCCGCCGCGCCGTCCCGGTCCGCGCCCGGCGCCAGCGCGCCGGCGAGCAGGCCTGAGGAGAACGCCATGGGCCTGAGCGGTGCGAAGCTCCTGATCATCGGCGCGGTCGTCGCGCTCCTGTTCCTGCCGATGCTGCTGCGCCAGGCGCGGTC
>NZ_JANX01001025.1 GCF_000767795.1 Inquilinus limosus MP06
CGACCAGCCCCTCGGCGGCCAGGGTGGTCAGGGCGGTGCGGACGGCTGCCCGGCCCAGGCCGAAGCGTCGGGCGAGGTCGGGCTCCGAGCAATCCGTTCCCGGCCGCAGCTCGCATTCGATCACGGCGCGGCGCAGGCGCTTCAGCGCGAAGGCCGCCTTCGGCTCGGCGCCCGGCGTGCGCGCCTGGGCGAAGGGCGAGGAATGATCGTACATATCCTGAGCGTGTCATTGTACGTGACATCTCACAAGCTGAATCTGACATTTCACTATAGATGACTGAAGAATATTTGCCGGTCGCCGGGCCTTCCGATGGACCGGACGGGGGTTGACCAGTGGCACCGGATCCTATTATCGTCACGATAATACGTATTATCAGGGATGGATGATGTCGGGGGAGAGCGTTCGGCTGACGCAGCGGGACATCGCCAGGCTGGCGGGGGTCAGCCAGGCGACGGTGTCGCTCGTGCTCAACCGGCGCGATGACGGCTCGGCCCGGATCCCGCTGGAGACGCGCGAGCGGGTGCTGGAGGTGATCCGGGCCACCGGCTATGTCGCCGACCCGGCGGCGCAGAAGCTGGTCGGGCGCCGCAACCACCTGCTCGGGGTGTTCACCTACGAGCCGGTGTTCCCGACGCTGCAGGCCGATTTCTACACACCCTTCCTGCTCGGCATCGAAGGGGCGGCGGAGCGGTTCGGCTACGACCTGCTGCTGTTCACCAGCGCGCCGGTGCAGGACGGGCGCCGCCGGGTCTTCCACGAGAACAATCGGCTGCGCCTGGCCGATGGCTGCATCCTGCTGGGCCGGACGCTGGACCGGGACGAGCTGGCGCGGCTGGTGGTCGGGCGCTATCCCTTCGTCGCCATCGGCCGCCGCGAGGATGCCGGCGGCCCGGTGCCCTATGTCGGCGCCGACTACGCCACGGCCACCACGGCGCTGGTGCGGCAGGCCGCGGCGCTCGGCCACCGCCGCCTCGCCTTCATCGGTCCGGCCGCCGGCGCCGAATCCTCCGACGATCGCTGGGCCGGCTTCCGCGCCGGGGTGCAGGAGGCGGGGGCCGAGGCGATCCACGAACCCGGCCTGGGCGACCCGAAGAAGCCGCCCCGCG
>NZ_JANX01001026.1 GCF_000767795.1 Inquilinus limosus MP06
ATGCGGGCGAGGGCGGCCGCGGCTTCCGGCCCGCCCAGCGGAGTGCTGTCCAGCGGCTGGTCGCCCGGATTGCCGCCCAGCGCCTCCTTCACCGCGGTTCCGGCCCACAGCACCCGCGGCGTCGGGCCGGTGAGGTCGAGCATCAGCAGATGCGGCAGCATCGGCATGATCTCGACCGGGCTCAGCGCGTCGCGATGCGGCGGCCGGCCGCCCTCGGCCCGGCCGTCCCACCAGCCCTGCAGCCGGTCGAAGAAGGCGGGGCGGCCGGTCGTCATTCAGAGCGTCGCGAGCGCGTCGCGGAAGGTGGCGGCGTCGACATTGCCGCCGGAGCAGACGATGACGACGGTGCGGATGTCGTCGGGGATCCGGTTCTCCAGCGTCGCCGCCAGGCCGATGGCGCCACCCGGCTCCATCACCAGCTTCAGCGTGTCGAAGGCCACGCCCATCGCCCGCAGCACCGCATCGTCCGGCGCGGCGACGCCGCCCGCCAGCGTCTCGCGCGCGATCGAGAAGGTGATCTCGCCGGGGGTGGGGGATTGCAGCGCGTCGCAGATCGACCGTGCGTCGGGCGCATTCTTCACCCGCTCGCCGGCCGCCAGCGACCGGCGCATGTCGTCCAGCGCTTCCGGCTCTGCCGAATAGATCCGGGTGCCCGGCAGCTTCGCCTTGATCGCGACCGAGACGCCGGAGACCAGACCGCCGCCGCTGCAGCCGACCAGCACCGCGTCGGGGCGCACGCCCAGTTCGGCGCATTGCTCGGCGATCTCCAACCCGATCGTGCCCTGGCCGGCGATGATGCCGGGGTCGTCATAGGGCTTCACCAGCGTGGCGCCGGTCTCGGCCTGGATCTTCGCCGCCACCGCCTCGCGGTCCTCGCCGAAGCGATCATAGGGCACCACGGTGGCGCCATAGGATTCGGTGTTGCGCCGCTTGATCGCGGGGGCGTCGGACGGCATCACGATCGTCGCCTTGATGCCGAACAGCTTCGCCGCCGCCGCCACGCCCTGGGCGTGGTTGCCGCTGGAGAAGGCGACCACGCCGCGGGCCCGCTCCGCCTCCGGGATCAGGGAGATCCGGTTGTAGGCGCCGCGGAACTTGAAGGAG
>NZ_JANX01001027.1 GCF_000767795.1 Inquilinus limosus MP06
GCTCGCGGTGCCGGCGGTCGTCGTCGGTCCCGGGCGGCGCGGTCGAGGCCGGCGCGGTCAGGACCGGCGGGGCCGGCGGATCGGGTCCGCGCGGCACGGCGCGTTCGGCCGTCATGGCCCTAGCCGATCTTCGGAGGGCGTCCTCGGCCCCGGCCCGCCAGGGCTCGTCGGGCACGGGCAGCCGCATGATGACGTTGTCGTCGTCATCGAAGACTTCGCCGGTGTCGACCCTGGCCTCGTAGAACTCGTCCCCCGGGAGGCCGAGATCGGCGGCGGCGATGCTGCAATAGCACGCGGACTCGGTGACGGGGTCGTCCGGGGTCCACCATTCGCCGGCATTGTAGCCGGCCGGCAGGACAACGGGGGCCGATGCCTTCGGGCCGGCGGCGGCCGGATCGGCCGTGTCCAGGCCGGCAGCGAGGGCGCGGCGGGACAGGCCGATGTCGCGGCCGAGGCGCAGGATCAGGGTCTCGATCGGCAGGGCGGTGTCGGCCAGGTCGGCGTCGATGCGCTCATTCTCGGTCAGCCTTTCCCACAGCCCCAGGGTCAGCCGCTCGCGGGCTTCGGCCTTTCCGGCGGCGATGGCGCGGGAGACGCCTTGGGCGACGGCGTGGCGCCGGCTGTCCTTCTCGTCCTGAAGCCGGTCGTTGCGGCTTGCGGCCCTGCGCTGCGCCTCCTCACGCTGCTGGCGCAGCCTGGCCTTGAGGGCGACGGCGCGGCGGATGCCGAGGAAGAGGCTGCTGAAGCGGGTCTCGGCAATCCCGGCACGGTCGAGATCACCGGCCGCAAGGGCGGCGGCGCCCTGGGCCTGGAACCCCGAGGCGAGCTCCTCGGCGAGACTGGCCAGGCGGGACAGCATTGCGGCGTCCTCGGCAGCCTCGTCCGTGGCCGGCGAAGCGGCGGCGGGAGTCCCGGCTGTGACGGCGCCATCGACCATGTCTGAATTAGAACAAAAAGGGAACTTAAAGTCAAGCGAAACCACATCTGCGGCCATCACTTGATGGCCGTGCGCTGCCGGCGTCTTCGCGTCGCCTCTTCCGCAAGCGCGACTTTTTCAGAACAGCTGAAGCCGTTCCCTTTTGAGTCCCCCCTCCCCTTGCGGGA
>NZ_JANX01001028.1 GCF_000767795.1 Inquilinus limosus MP06
GCGCTTGCGCGGCGGCGGCGCCTCGCGCTCCTCCTTCGGCTCGGTCAGCAGGCTGCCCAGCCAGCCGGCCAGGAAGCGGCGGTCGTCCAGCTTCTCCGCCAGATAGGCCCGCACCCGCTCGATCGCGGCGTCGGGAATCTCGCCCGGATTGGCCGGCGGCGCCAGGTCGGGGTCGGCATAGCGCCGCTCCTCGTCCTCGCTGTCGGCCACGGCGGCGGCGAAGCGGCCGGCCAACTCGGCCACGCTCGGGGCGCGGAAGCCGATCGAGAAGGTCAGGCAGTCATCCTCGGCCACCCCGTCATGGGCCCAGCCCGGCGGCAGGTACAGCATGTCGCCCGGCTCCAGCACCCATTCCTCGGCCGGCTCGAAGTCCGCCAGCAGCTTCAGCGGCTGGTCGGGCACCCAGGCGGGACGCACTTCGGCCGCGCCGCCGATCCGCCAGCGCCGTCGGCCCAGCCCCTGCAGCAGGAACACGTCGTACTGGTCGACATGGGCGCCGACGCCGCCGCCGGGCGGGGCGTAGCTGACCATGACGTCGTCCAGCCGCCAGTCCGGCACAAAGCGGAAGCGCTCGCGGAGATCCGCCACCGCCGGCTCCCACAGGTCGACGCCTTGCACCAGGAGGGTCCAGTCCCGCGCCGGCAGCTTGCCGAAATCGGCCTCGTCGAACGGCCCGTGCCGCACCGCCCATTTGCCGCGGCGGCGGGTGACCAGCCGGCTCTCCACCCCGTCCTCGCAGGCCAGGCCGGCCAGCTCGTCCGGCGTGATCGGGCTGGACCAGCCCGGGATCGCCTGGCGGATCAGCAGCGGCGCCTTCTGCCAGTGGCGGGCCAGGAAATCGGCGGCGGACAGGCCGCCGAGCAGGGGATCGGTCATGGAAGCCGCGATGTTGCCCAGGGAATGACGGCGCGCACTGTACCGGGTCGATCCGTCCTCGCCCAGCGGCGGTTCCGTCGTGCTAGCATCCGGCCAATGAGACACCGGAGGATGTCATGAGCGCGAATGATCCCGTCGTCATCGCGGGCGCGGCCCGCACCCCGATCGGGCGGCTTCCAGGGCGAGCTGAAGGATGTGCGCGCGCCGCAGCTCGGCGCCGTC
>NZ_JANX01001029.1 GCF_000767795.1 Inquilinus limosus MP06
GGATCGCGGCCGGCGAGCAGGTTCTGGCCCTGACCTCGGAGGACTGGACGCGGCTGACCCAGGGTCTGCTGGAGACGCTGGACGGCTTCCACCGCGACAACCCGGACCTGCCGGGCATCGGCTTCGAGCGGCTGCGCCTGCAGTCGCGGCCCCGGCTGCCCGCCCCTGCCTTCGCCGCCCTGTTGCGGGCGCTGGCGCGGGCCGAGCAGGTGGCGCTGGAGGGCGCCTGGGTGCGGCTGACCGGCCATGAGGCGCATCTGACCGAGGCCGACGAGGCGCTGTGGGCGGAGATCCTGCCGAGGCTGGGCGGCGAGGCCCGGTTCCGGCCGCCGCGGGTGCGCGACATCGCCGGCGAGCTGGGCGTCGACGAGGCGGAGATCCGCCGCCTGCTGAAGCGCACCGGCCGCATGGGCCGGGTGGACGAAGTGGCGCATGACCATTTCTTCCTGCGATCGACCGTGGCCGAGATCGTCGGCATCCTGGTACGGCTGGGCGAGGCGCATGAGGCCGGATTCAGCGCGGCCCAGTTCCGGGATCAGGTGGACAGCGGCCGCAAGGTTGCTATTCAGATCCTGGAGTTCTTCGACCGCCACGGCGTGACGCTGCGGCGAGGCGATTTGCGCCGGCTGAACCGGCATCGGCTGGACCTGTTTCGTCCCTCGATCGGCGCGGAGCCGGCCGAGGGTGATGGAGGAGAATCGTCCCCGGTGGGGCGTCCGGACTTCAAATCCGGGAGGGGCCGCGAGCCGGTCCTTGGTGGGTTCGACTCCCACTCTCTTCCGCCAACCCGCCCTCATTGACGGGACGGATAGCAGCGGCCGAAAAGACAGACCCGTCATGGCGAGCCCCGGAGGAGCGTGGCCATCCAGCGGCACCGGCACTGGATGGTCCCCTCCAGACTCAAAGGGGCGCTTCGCTCCCCGCCATGACCTAGGGTATTCACACATCTGTCGAGGACAGTGCGCGTTGCCTCTCCCGCTTGCGGGAGAGGTCGTAGACGCGAAGCGGCTCCGGGTGAGGGCTTTGCGGCGGCGACACCAGGATCACCGCTTCAGGACAGGACGGATCGTGCGTTTGCTCACGGCGAGCTTC
>NZ_JANX01001030.1 GCF_000767795.1 Inquilinus limosus MP06
GCTCTAATCGCGGGGTTCATCCTGCTGGATGTCGCCGTCCAGTCCGGCCATGTGTCGAACATGACCCGCAATGTCGGCCTGAAGGCGGATGCCATGAGCCGCCTGAATACCGTCTACATGGTGTCGCGTTTCATCGGCGGGGCTGTGGGTTCGACCCTGGGCAACCTGGCCTGGAGCCTCTGGCAGTGGCCCGGCGTCTGCGCCGTCGGGCTGCTGATGTCGGCCCTGGCCATCGCCGTACAGCTCCGCCCGCGCGCTTCTTCGGCGAAGCCGACCCTGCCGTGACGCCTCACCGGCGCCGGGCTGGGTTGCCGCCTTCCAGCAGCCGGACCAGGCGCCCATGCTGGCGGGCCCGCGCGGCATCCAGCGGCGACCCTCCGAACTCGTTCGTCCGGTTCGGGTCGGCGCCGCGCTCCAGCAGCAGCTTCGCGGCCTCGAACCGGTTCTGCATCACGGCCTCGTGCAGCGGCGTGTTGCCGAGCTCGCCCGACGCATTCACATCGGCACCGCCTTCGATCAGCGCATTGATCTCATCGGTCCGGCCGCGGCTCGCAGCGACGTGGATCGGCATCTCGCCGAAGATCCCGACCTGGTTCACATCGGAGAGATCGATGCCGGAAAACGCCGGCAGATCCTCGTCCTTGTAGCGTCTCAGCACGTCGTCTGCGTTCATCGTCGTCTCGTTTCAGGCGGCATCGCGCTGCAGGGCCGCGGTCTCGACCATGGCGGCGATGGCGTCGAGCATGGCGGTGTCGTCGCCGGCCATGCCCTCCATCGAGGCCATGCGGGCAATGACCATGGCGGCCACATTCTCCTCCACCGTGCCCTCGGCATAGGCGTAGTAGATCACGGCGCGCTCGCCGTCGCGATGGCAGCGCCCCTCGATCTGCTGCAACTGGATGGCGCTGTGGCGCATGTCGTGCACCACCAGCGACCGGTCGCGCTCGCCGCCCGGCAGCTCGCCGCGATGCAGCGAGATCGATTCCGTCACCGTGAACAGCACGGCATCCAGCCGGCCCGTCTGGAAGGCGATGCGGACGGCCTCGTTGGTCTCGCCGCTCTGGGTGCCGTTGATCTCGCCGACC
>NZ_JANX01001031.1 GCF_000767795.1 Inquilinus limosus MP06
GGCGTGGCCACGGCCGGCTGCGGCCGGGCGGCCTCGGCCGGATCGAGCACGCGCGCGGGCTCGACGGCGATCCCGGAGAGATCGACGGCAATGACGGGCGGCGGTGTCGGGCGCGCAGAATCGATCGCGATCGCGCCACCGAGGGCGGCAGCCCCCACCAGAGCGATCGACAGAAGAAGGAGGCCCTTCGACGTCATGCCCGCCTCCCCCTGACATGGCGCACGGGGTGGGGCCCTTGCAGGCGCAATCCACCCGGCGTCGCCGGGAGACGGGGCAACGTTCTGCGCCGGCGATCGGGTCCCGGAACGGTCTCGAGAAGACCGGGAACACCGACCGCCTCAGTGCATTTCATTGCGGTCACGGGGGGCGCGGGTATCATGGCGCGCCCTGCGAGTCCAGACCGACGGAAGGCCATATGTCCCGCCAAATCGCTGAAACCCGCCGTTTCGCTCGGGTTCGCCCGGCCAGCCTTTTCGCTTTTTTTATCGCGATTGCCAGCTTTCCCGCCTGGGCGCAGGAGAAGCCCGCAGCCGAGTCGGCGCCGAAGGAGGCGATCGACATCGAGCTGAACAAGCTCGAACCCGGCAACAACGGCTGCCGCGCCTTCATGGTCATGCACAACGGCACCGCCCGGACCTACAGCAATCTCCAGCTCGACCTCGTGGTCTTCGATCCGAAAGGCATCATCGTCGACCAGCTGGCCGTGGACATGGCACCGCTGAGCGCGGGCAAGACCATGGTCAAGGTGTTCGAGATCGCAGGTCATGATTGCGGGAATTTCGGCCGTGTGCTGCTGAACGACGTGCTGACTTGCAAGGCGGGGGACGCAGCGGTCGAACACTGCATCGATCTATTGGTTCCCACCAGCCGGGCGGCGATCGGTTTCATCAAGTAAAGAAGGCCAGATCATGGCGGTGGATCCGCGGATCGCATCCATGCTGCAGCGGATCGCCGCTGTTTCGGGCGGCGCACGGCCCGGCGCGGCCGGCGTGACGGAGGCCGGAATCGGCCATCCGGCCGCCCTCCTGCGCCGGCAGGCGGCGGCATGAGCCGCCCGCCTCGCCCCCCGAAGCCCGGCGCCGGACG
>NZ_JANX01001032.1 GCF_000767795.1 Inquilinus limosus MP06
GGCGGTGACCGCCGGCCAAGCCAGCGTCCAGGCCACCGCCACGGCCGCGACCGAGGTGCCGCGCCGCGCCGCCACCGGCTTCAACGCCTCGGCCAGCGCCAGGTTCCGGGCCAGGCCGTCGCCGGTGAAATGCGGCGAGCGCGAGCGCCAGTCGTCCTTCGGCAGCGCCGCCGCCCGCTCCGCCGTGAAGGCGCCGGTCAGGAGGCCGGACTGCATCGGGCTGTAGACGATGACGCCGGTGTCGTGCCTGGCGCACCAGGGCAGCTCCGCCGCCGCGATGTCGCGCCGGATCGCCGAGAAGGGCGGCTGCAGCGTGTCGACATGGCCGACCGCCTCGGCCCGCGTCAGCAGCTCGACATTGTGGTTGGACAGGCCGACGGCCCGCACCTTCCCTTCCGCCTTCAGGTCGAGGAAGGTCTGCCACAGGGTCTCGATCGAGGTGCCGTCCTCGGCCGGCCAGTGCAGCTGGTACAGGTCGATCCGCTCGACCCCGAGCCTCTTGAGCGAGGCCTCGACCTCGCGCCGCAGGCTGGCCGGGGCGCCGACGCGCTTCGGCACGGCGGTGCGATCGGCCTCGTCCCAGATCAGCCCGCCCTTGGTGAAGACATAGGGCCGCCTGTCGGCCGGGATCTCGCGAAGGGCGCGGCCGACGATCTCCTCGGAATGGCCGAGGCCGTAGACCGCCGCGGTGTCGATCCAGTTGATGCCGACTTCGGCGGCGTGGCGGATGGCGGCGACCGACGCGTCGTCATCCTGCTCGCCCCAGGCGGCGGCCCAGCCGGAGCCGCCGATCGCCCAGGCGCCGAAGCCGACGCGGGTGATCGCCATGTCGGTGGTGCCGAAACGCCGCGTCGGCAGGTGGGTCTCGCTCATCGCTCTGCTCCCCGTCATGTCCGACGACAGGATGGCGGCATCGCATTCAGCGTTCCAATTGAATGTTCAGATCGCATTCAGCATGATCGAAGAACAATCAGCAGAGCGGGACCATGGATCTGAGGCAGCTGGAGCATTTCCTGGCGGTGGCGGAGGAGCAGCATTTCACCCGCGCCGCCCGGCGGGTGAACATCGTCCAGTCCGGCCTGT
>NZ_JANX01001033.1 GCF_000767795.1 Inquilinus limosus MP06
GATGCGCCACCAGCGCCTTGACCGCCGGGATCACCGGATAGGCCAGCAGTGCCTCGACCAGGCGGTGGATGCGCGGATCCTCGCGCCCCTCCTGCACCAGCGGCAGCATCGCCTCGGGGTAGATGTTGGCGATGCCGGAGATGGCGCCCTGGCCGCCGAGGCGGACCGCCGCGGCCAGGCAGCGCTCGTCGCCGATCAGGATCGCCAGGTCGCGATGCGCCGCCAGCAGGGTCTGGGCGTAGTCCCAGCTGCCGGAGGAGTCTTTCACCCCGCGGATCACCTCGGGGAAGGCCGCGCGGAGCCTGCCAACGAGTTCGACGGAGATGGGCACCTGGGTGACGCTGGGGATGTGATAGAGGATGACGCCGCGGGCGGCGGCGCCCAGCTGCTCGAACACCCGGGCGAACCAGCCGAACAGGCCGTCATCGCCGACACCCTTGAAGTAGAAAGGCGGGGGCAGCAGCAGCGCGTCGGCCCCGAACTCCAGCGCCAGCCGCGCCTGCGCCACGGCATCCTCGGCTGAGGAGGCGGAGATGCCGCCGACCAGCTGCCGGCCCTCAATGCCGGCGCCGGCCAGGGCGCCCAGCACCTGCTCGCGCTCGGACAGGGAGAAGGCGGCGCCCTCGCCGGTGGTGCCGAAGGCGGTGACGGTGCGGCAGCCCTGCGCCAGGCACCAGCGCACATGCGCGACGAAGCGCGGGAAGTCGACCCCGCCATCGGGCCGGAAGGGGACGGTCAGTGCCGCGGAAAGTCCGAAACGCTCGGCTGGCTGGGACACGTCCATCTCCCTGGGTGGGCCGCCTTCGTTGCTGCGCGGCCAGTGGTGTCGATCTGACATGTCAGTCGTAGCGCGAGGGATCGCGGGCGTCAATATGTCGAACAAAAATGAATGGGCTTGTCCCGCAAAGAACCGTCATTGCGAGGAGGCGAAGCCGACGAATCCATCCAGGGGCCGGTGCGCACCGGCCCCCGGATTGCTTCGCTGCGCTCGCAATGACGACAGTTATCCCGCCTCGGCGGACAACTCCGGCAGGGCCGCACGGATCCGGGCGATATGCTCCGGGCCGATGCCGC
>NZ_JANX01001034.1 GCF_000767795.1 Inquilinus limosus MP06
GCCGGATTCGGTGCCCTGCACCACGGTCAACAAGATGTGCGGCTCCGGCATGAAGGCGGTGATGCAGATCCACGACGCCATCGCCGCCGGCACCATCGGCATCGGCGTCGCCGGCGGGCTGGAGAGCATGACCAACGCTCCCTACCTGCTGGACCGCGCCCGCGGCGGCTATCGCATGGGCCACGGCCGGGTGCTGGACCACATGTTCCTCGACGGGCTGGAGGACGCCTACGAGCCGGGCCGGCTGATGGGCACCTATGCCGAGGACACGGCGCAGCACTACCAGTTCACCCGCGAGCAGCAGGACCGCTTCGCCCTGGCCAGCCTGGAGCGGGCGCGCAAGGCGTCGGAGGACGGCACCTTCGCCCGCGAGATCGCGGCGGTGGCGGTGAAGGGCCGGGGCGGCGACGTCAGCATCGCGACCGACGAGCAGCCGCGCAACGCCAGGCCCGACAAGATCCCGACGCTGAAGCCCGCCTTCCGGCCGGACGGCACGGTGACGGCGGCGAATTCCAGCTCGATCTCCGACGGCGGCGCGGCGCTGGTGCTGCTGCGCCGGTCGGAGGCGGAGAAGCGCGGCCTGCCGGTGCTGGCGCGGATCGTCGGCCATGCCAGCCACGCCCGGGCGCCGGCCTGGTTCACCACCGCGCCGATCGGGGCGATGGAGGCGCTGTTCCAGAAAACCGGCTGGTCGGCGAAGGATGTCGACCTGTTCGAGATCAACGAGGCTTTCGCCGTGGTCACCATGGCGGCGATGCGCGACCTCGACCTGCCGCACGACAAGGTCAATGTCCATGGCGGCGCCTGCGCCCTCGGCCACCCGGTCGGCGCGTCGGGAGCGCGGATCATCGTCACCCTGTTGAATGCGTTGGAGACTCACGGCCTGAAGCGCGGCGTCGCCGCGCTGTGCATCGGCGGCGGCGAGGCGACGGCGGTGGCGGTCGAGCGGATCGCCGCCTGACCGGACGGAAGGAGACGGACGATGGCGGAGAAGACGCGGATCGGGGTGGTCGGCCTCGGCAGCATGGGCGCGGCGATGGCCGGGCGCCTGCTCGACCAGGGCTGGCCGGTCG
>NZ_JANX01001035.1 GCF_000767795.1 Inquilinus limosus MP06
GACCGCCAGCCGGGGCGCTGCGGCCAGCCCTGCGTCAACCGGTGCAGCCGGCGGAGCGTGTCGGCCACGCGGCGCCAGTCGGCCGCCGTCTCCGGCGGCCCGCCCTCGACATAGGTCATCACCACCAGGCTGTCCGCGAACAGACGGCCGTCCGCCGTCGGGATCGGCACCGGCACGGCCAGGCCCGCGCGGTCGAGATGCCGGAGCAGCCCGGTCTCCCAGGCGAGGTCGGCGTCGCTCCGGCTGCCGAGGCGGCCGACCGCGAGGCGCCCGCCGACGCGCACGCTCCACACGTCGTTGGCAACGCCGCCGGACAGCGGTTCGATGCGGGCGACGTCGTCGCCCCATTGCCCGAGTGCTTCCCATCCCATCGGCGACATCTTCGACCAACCCGATCCGCGCTGAGCCTTGACCTGGATATCATCGGTCCTGGGGCCATGCCCAGCGCGCACGGATGCGCGCAGCCCCGTGTTCCCTCCCTCGTCTGGTGAGAATTGGCGCAAGCCCGTCCCTGTCATCCTCCCCCTCCTCCCGCGGGAGGGGGTAGGGGGAGGGGGTGTTGCAGCCCGAACCGGCGCAGGCCTGCATGCCATCCGCCTGGGACCATGCTCATCACGCGCGGACGCGCGCAGACCCTCCCCCCACCCCCTCCCGCAAGGGGAGGGGGAGCGTGGAAGGTCGGGCAGGCCGGTGATGCTTCGCAGGTTGGGTTCGCGGTCCGCGAGCCCAACAGAGGCACGGTGGCGGGATGTTGGGTTCGCGCCGCGAACCCAACCTACGCGGTCGAGCGGACCCGGCGCTCAGCCGCTGTCCGGTCCGGGCGGCCTCGGCGGAGGCCGGCCGGCGGCGGGGGTATCTGGCGGGCGGAACCAGGCCTTCGCGGCCACCCGTCTGGCGGCCTCCGTCCCGGCATCGATGGCGACAACCTCCGCCGTTCCGGCGACGGCCGCGGCGATCGCGGCCCGGTCGGGCGGGATGCCGAGGGCGCGGCACAGGCTGCGGATCAGGGCCTCGATCGGCAGGGCCCTGTCGGCCGTGTCGGGACGGTCGGCACGGTCGCCGGCCAGCCTCTCC
>NZ_JANX01001036.1 GCF_000767795.1 Inquilinus limosus MP06
AAGGTGGAAGCCGGTGCCCTGCGCCTCGAACCGCGCCTCGGCCGTCGGCGCGGCCGGGATCTCGCGCGGCGGCGTCATCACGATCTTGCCGATATGGCCGGCGCCCTGCATCAGCCGGAACGCATCCTCCGCCTGGTCGGCCGGGAACACCCGGTGCGGCAGCGGGGTCAGGCGGCGCTGGGCGAACAGCCGGTCCAGTTCGCGCAGCAGCCTTTTGGTCAGGCCCGGCTGGGCATTGAGAAGCTGGTCGGCGTCGACCCCGAAATAGGAGACGTTGCGGGCGAAGGCGCGCAGCCCCACCGCGGTATCGGCGACGAAGTCGCGCTTGCCCAGCTCGACGAAGCGGCCGAAGGGCTTCAGCGCCCGCAGGCTGCGGCGCATGGCGTCGCCGGACAGCGAGTTCAGCACCACGTCGACGCCGCCCAGCTTCCAGCGGATCTCGTCGGCGAAGGCCAGCGACCGGGAATCCAGCACCAGATCGGCGCCCAGCAGCTGGGCCAAAGCGCGCTTGTCGTCGTTGCCGGCGGTGGCCACCACCGTGGCGCCGCGCAGCTTGGCGATCTGCAGCGCCGCCAGGCCGACGCCGCCGGCGGCGCCGTGGATCAGCACGGTCTCGCCGCGGCCCAGCCGGGCCTGGTGCACCAGCGCGTACCAGGCGGTGATGAAGGCGACCGGCATGGTCGCCGCGGCGGCCAGGTCGATGCCGTCGGGCACCGGCATCGCCACCTGGGCCGGAACCGTGACATGGGTGGCGAAGGCGGCCGGGGCGAAGCCCATCACCCGATCGCCCTCCTTCAGCCCGGTCACGCTTTCGCCGACGCGGCGGATCGTGCCGGCGCATTCGAAGCCCAGCGTCGGGCCGGCGAAGCCGTCCTCCAGATAGTCGTCCGGCAGCAGGCCGAGCGAGAACATGACGTCGCGAAAGTTCAGCCCGCTGGCCGCGACCTCGATCTCGACCTCATCGGGGCCGGGGGGCCGGCGCTCGGCCGCGACCCAGCCGATACGGCCCAGGCTGCCCGGGGCGGACAGGGCCAGCCGGGCGGCGCGGTCCTCGGCCGGGGTCT
>NZ_JANX01001037.1 GCF_000767795.1 Inquilinus limosus MP06
GCCGGGCCATGTCCATGCCGAAGCCGCGGCCGGCGCCGTGCCGGGCGACCGGCCGGCCTCGGTGGTCAAGCCGGTGTCCTGCGAGGCGCTGCCGAACGTGCCGGGCAAGTCGATCACCACCGTCACGGTCGACTTTCCGCCGGGCGCCTACACCCCGGCGCACCGCCATCCCGGATCGGTCACCGCCTATGTGATCAAGGGCGCGGTGCGCTCGCAGATGGCGGGCGGCCCGCCGCAGGTCTACGGCCCCGGCGCCAGCTGGTTCGAGCCGCCGCAGGCGCTGCATCTGTTCGCCGAGAACGCCAGCGCCACCGCGCCGGCACGGATCCTGGCCGTCTTCGTCGCCGACGACAATTGCGGCCCGCTGGTGATCCCGGAGAGGTGAGGGCGCGCCGCAGCCATGAATCCGCCATTGGCTGCGCTAGACTGGCGGCATGACAGCGGCTTGGGGCATCTGGCGAAGGATCGCGATCGGGGCGGGGGCGTTCACCGTCCTCGCCGTGCTGGTCGTCGGCGCGGCCTTCTGGCTCGACGCCCGCTATCCGCCGGCGCTCGACCGCTATCTCGACCGCTCGACCATCGTCCTCGACCGCGACGGGCAGCTGCTGCGCGCCTTCACCGCCCGCGACGGGACCTGGCGGCTGAAGGCGACGGTCGACGACGTGTCGCCGCTCTACCTCGCCCTGCTGCAGGCCTATGAGGACAAGCGCTTCCGCCAGCATCTCGGCGTCGACCCGCTGTCCACCGCCCGCGCCTTCGGCCAGATGGTGCGGCATGGCGGCGTCGTCTCCGGCGCCTCGACCCTGACCATGCAGGCGGTGCGCCTGCTGGAGCCGCGGCCGCGCACCCCCGGCTCGAAGCTGATCGAGATGGCGCGGGCGCTGCAGCTGGAGATGCACTATTCGAAGGACGAGATCCTCGGCATCTACCTGACCCTGGCGCCGTTCGGCGGCAATCTCGAAGGCGTGCGCGCCGCGTCCCTGGCCTATTTCGGCAAGGAGCCGAAGCTGCTGACCCCGGGCGAGGCGGCGCTGCTGGTGGCGCTGCCGCAATCGCCGAC
>NZ_JANX01001038.1 GCF_000767795.1 Inquilinus limosus MP06
GGTAGCCGGCAAAGCCGATTCATAGAGGATTCCCATTTTGGCGGAGATGTGATTCAAGCTGTCTGCTGGATCGAGGAGGCCAGCCTGGATGGCGGGACCCTTGTCGAAGGATCTTCGGCTGCGTGTTGTCCGAGCGGTGGAAGATGAAGGGATGAGCCGTCGGGCAGCGGCGGCTCGTTTTGGAGTGGCGATCCGAACAGCGGTGCGTTGGGTGAGCGATTACCGCGCGAGCGGGAGCGTGGCGCCCCGGAAGATGGGCAATCCGAGCCCACCCAAGCTGACCGCGCACAGGGCGACGGTTCTGGCGCTGCTGGAGGCGCGGCCGGACGGCTCGATCGAGAGCCTGCGGCACGATCTGGCCGAGCGAGGCATCGTGGTGGGCTATGGCTCGATCCGGCGGTTCTTCCAGCGGGAAAAGATCACGCGCAAAAAAAGACGCTGACGGCAGCGGAGCTGGACCGTCCGGATGTCCAGGCGCGGCGCACAGCCTGGCTTGAGGAGCGGATCGGCTTCGATCCGCATCGCCTGGTCTTCATCGACGAAACCTGGGCCAAGACCAACATGACGCCGACCCATGGCCGCTGCTGGCGCGGTCAGCGGTTGATCGCCCGCGTGCCCTTCGGCCATTGGAAGACCTCGACCTTCCTGGCGGCCCTGCGCTGGGACGGGATCAGCGCACCGGCGGTCTTCGACGGGCCCATCAACGGCCAAAGCTTCACCGCTTATGTCGAGCAGATCCTGGCGCCGAGCCTGAGGCCTGGCGACATCGTCGTGCTCGACAATCTGGGCAGCCACAAGGGTAAGGCGGCTCGCAACGCCATCGAGCGAGCCGGCGGCGAACTGCGCTTCCTGCCACCCTACTCGCCCGATCTCAACCCGATCGAACAGGTCTTCGCCAAGCTCAAGACCTTGATCCGACGAGCCGCACCCCGAAACCGACACGCCTTATGGAACCGCATCGGCTCATTGCTCGACCGCTTCCCACCGGCCGAATGCCAGAACTACATCCTCAATGCCGGATATCCCGCGCCAACCTAATTGGACAACGCTCTAGCCCCC
>NZ_JANX01001039.1 GCF_000767795.1 Inquilinus limosus MP06
AAGCGGCTGTCGATCCCGCTGTCCTGGGTCGCCACCACCAGCGAGCATCCGCACGCCAATCTCGGCGACGCGCTCAGCGCCGTGGTGGTCGCCGCCATCGCCGGCGTGCCGGTGCGCCGCGCCGCCTTCGACGACGCGTCGGAGCGGATGGTCGCGGTCGGCACCATCGGCCATGCCCAGAAGAACGGCGTGCTGCACTTCTGGGGCACCGGCATGGATGCGACGCTGAACCCGGTCGACCGCTCGATCCGGCAGTATATCCGGCCGCAGAACACCGATTTCGTCGTGCACGGCGTGCGCGGCCGCAAGACCCAGGCGGTGCTGCGGGGCCAGGGCATCAAGGTGCCCGACGTGTTCGGCGACCCGGTCTGGTTCCTGCCGCGCATCATGCCGATGCACCACGTCAAGAAGACGCATGAGCTCGGCGTGATCCTGCACATCTCCGAGCTGGCGTCGATGGATCCGCAGTCGGGGGTGAAGGAGGCGCTGAAGCGCTACAACATCCCGCCCAGCCTGGCCGGGTCGATCCGGCTGATCAACACCTACACCGCGCCGAAGGTCGACGCCTTCGCCGCCAAGGTGGAGGAGATCGTGTCGTGCAAGCGGATCATCTCGACCAGCCTGCACGGCATGGTGATCGCCGAGACCTACGGCGTGCCCTGCGGCTGGTTCGGCACCTATGAGGGCGGCCGGCTGCTGCTCGACGTCGACGATCCGGAGAACCGGATCGACCACCGCATCCGCGACTTCTACTCCGGCGTCGGCAAGCCGGGCGTGATCGCCTTCTGCCGCGACCGCAGCCTGGAGACGCCGTGGGAGGACGTGATCACCTGGATCGACGAGACCTGGCAGCCGCTGCGCTATGACGGCCGCGACCTGTTCGAGGCCTTCCCGGTGGCGCAGGGCGTGTCCTTCGACGACGCGCTGTGGCCGGTCTCGGGCGACGTCTACGCCCGGATCCCGTTCTAGGGTGACGGTGATGAACGGGCGGACCCAGCGCCCGTTCGCCGCGGCGGCGCGGCTGGCCGGCGTGCCGGCCTCGCCGCAGCCGGCTCCGGC
>NZ_JANX01001040.1 GCF_000767795.1 Inquilinus limosus MP06
GCCGCGCCGCAGCAGGGCCAGGCCGCGGCCCCGCAGCCGCAGGGGCAGCAGGCCCCGACGCCGAAGGAATTCACCATCGACGCCGGCGGCTGGAAGGGCGGGGCCGTTCCGAACCCGCAGAACCACCAGTTCAGCCATTGCGACATTTCGAAGCCCTATGACAACGGGCTGACGCTGGCCTTCACGCTGAACCCGAACTTCCTGTTCAACGTCGCCGTCGTGAAGCAGAACTGGGGGCTGAAGGAAGGCGAGAAGGGCAAGGGCCGGATCCGGGTCGATTCCGCCTATGACAAGCAGATCGACATCGTCCCGGTGTCGCCGGTCGCCTATGTGCTGCCGGTCGGCCAGGACGGCGATCTGTTCCAGGCCCTGGCCAAGGGCAGCAAGGCGATCGTGACCACGCCGAAGGGCGAGTTCACCTTCCCGCTGACCGGCACCGGCGCGGCCCTGCCGGCGCTGAAGAACTGCATCGACACCGCCCGCGGGCTGATCGCCAAGGCCCAGGCCAACAACCCCCCGGTCGACCCGCGCACCCTGGTCGGCGCGCAGGGCTTCGGCATGCCGGTGGGCGCGCTGCAGGATATCCTGAACGGCGCCGGCATCAAGGATGTCGGCATCGCCGACCCGCGCAAGCTGCCGCGCGACCCGCTGCAGATCAACCAGGCCTGGCAGGTCGGCACCGACGGCAAGGTCATCGGCGGCCTGCACCAGGAGCCGCGCGGCGACGCGGTCGAGATCGACCAGTTCGCCAAGCGCTATCTCGAGATCATGAAGTCGGTGTGCGGCACCGACTGGCAGAGCAGCGACCAGCCGGCCGCGATCGAGGGCCCCTACGCCGTCAAGCGGGCCGAGCTGAGCTGCACGATGAACCAGCAGAAGATCGCCGCGTCGCTGGTCTTCACCCTGGACGACAACTACTACACCGCCTTCTTCCACCAGGCCCTGCAGACCGACAAGGCGCTGGCGGACGACGCCTCCAACAAGCTGGCCACCTTCATCCAGACGCAGATGGCGTCGGCCGAGGCGGAGAAGCAGAAGCAGGAGAACGGCCAG
>NZ_JANX01001041.1 GCF_000767795.1 Inquilinus limosus MP06
GTACTGGTTTACAACAGTCTGGGCCGGCTCGAACCGAGAGAACCCCCTCCCCCTACCCCCCTCCCGCAAGGGGAGGGGGGACAAAAATGGGAGGGGCTCGGTCGATTTCGAGATGACCTCCCACCTGCCGGAGGCGACGCCGTGATCATCGGCACCGCCGGCCATATCGACCACGGCAAGACCGCGCTGGTGCGGGCGCTGACCGGCGTCGACACCGACCGGCTGAAGGAGGAGAAGGCCCGCGGCATCACCATCGACCTCGGCTTCGCCTACCAGCCGATCGCGGATGGCGAGGTGCTGGGCTTCATCGACGTGCCGGGCCATGAGCGGCTGGTGCACACCATGCTGGCCGGCGCCTCCGGCATCGACTTCGCGCTGCTGGTGGTGGCGGCGGATGACGGGGTGATGCCGCAGACCCGCGAGCATCTGGCGATCATCGACCTGCTCGGCATCTCCCGGGGCGTCGTCGCCCTGACCAAGGCCGACCTCGCATCCCCCGACCGACGGGCGGCGGTGGCAGCGGAGATCAACGCCGCCCTGGCCGGCACCGCCCTGGCCGGAGCCGACATCCTGCCGGTGTCGGCGGTGACCGGCGAAGGCGTCGCCGAGCTCAGCGAGCGGCTGGCGCTGGAGGCGATGGACTTCGCCGGGCGCGAGGCGGCGGGCCGGTTCCGGCTGGCGGTCGACCGGTCCTTCACCCTGCGCGGCGCCGGCACCGTGGTCACCGGCACCGTGCTGTCGGGGTCGGTCGCGGTCGGCGACCACCTGCTGGCCAGCCCGTCCGGCCTGCCGGTGCGGGTGCGGTCGATCCATGCCCAGAACCGCCCGGCCGAGCGCGGCCGTGCCGGCGAGCGCTGCGCCCTGAACCTGACCGGCGACCGGGTGACGCGCGAGGCCTTCTCCCGCGGCGACGTGATCCTCGCCCCCGCCCTGCACGCCCCGACCGACCGGATCGACGCGACGCTGCGGGTGCTGCCGGGCGAGCGCAGGCCGATCGGCCAGTGGTTCCCGGTGCGCTTCCACACCGCCGCGGCCGAGACC
>NZ_JANX01001042.1 GCF_000767795.1 Inquilinus limosus MP06
TCCATGCCGACCTCGATTCCGCGGCTGATGTCGACGGGGTGCACCTGGCCGCCGGCGGCGACCCGGGCGCGGCGCGGCGGCGGCTGGGTCCCGCGGCCTTGATCGGGGTGTCCTGCCATTCGGATGGGGAGGTCGATGCCGCCCTCGCTGCCGGGGCCGATTACGTCACCCTCGGCCCGCTGGCGCCGACCGCGAGCAAGCCGGGCTACGAGCCGACCCTGTCTCCGGCAGAAGCCGGCGCCATCGCCGGCCGCCATCCCGGCCGGGTGATCGCGCTGGGCGGGGTCGGGCCCGATCTGCTGCCGGGCGTCATCGCCTCCGGTTTCGCCGGGGTCGCGGTGATGGGCGGGGTGATGCGCGCCGGCGACCCCACGGAGCTGGTCCGCGAGTACCTCGTGGCGCTCGGCATGCTATAGGGGCGGCGCCGGAGGGGAGCCCCGCCGCCATGAAGCTGCGATTGCGGCCGCTGCGCGTCTTGGAATTCGTCCTGGTCACGGTGCCGGGGCTGGTCGGGCTGTTTTTCGCCCTGCGCGCCGCCGGCCCGCTGGCGGAGCTGGTCCAGGCCGAGCTGGCGCGCACGCCGGAGGTGCAGGAGGTCGAGGCCGCGCTGATCGCCCGGACGCGTGCCGCGACCTCGCCGGAGCAGATCGATGCCGGCATCGCCCGGGCCTTCGCCGATGACGACATCGACGGGGTGGCGGTCTGGCTGCAGGTGGCCGGGATGACCGGCACTCCGGTCAAGCCGGACTGGCAGGCCCGCTACGCGGATGAAACCTCGACGGCCAACTCCACGATGCGGGCCGCGCGGCAGGCGGTGGCCGGCGCCGTGACCGGGCAGGGCCATGGCCTGTCCGGCCTGGCCGGAGCCTTCACTGCCGACATGACCTTCGTCGGCGACCTGCGCGATATCGGCCGCGAGCTCTGGCATTTCGGCAATGACGAGCCGGTGGACGAGCTGGCGCTGGGCCTGTCGGGCATCGGGTTGACGCTGACTGCGGCGACCTGGGGCTCCGGCGGGGCCGCGGCCTTGCCGCGCGGCGCGGT
>NZ_JANX01001043.1 GCF_000767795.1 Inquilinus limosus MP06
GGCAGGTCGCCGATCCGCCGGTCAGCCAAGCCGTCGGCCGCGACCTCCAGCAGCCGGGCGGCCTCGCGCGGCTCGGCCGGCCGGTCGGCGATCAGCTGCCGCGGCAGATCGAAATCGAACTCATCGACACGCATTGGAACAGGATCAGCCGTTCTGCAGCGCCGGCATCGGCATGACCAGGTTCATCAGCGCCCGGAACGGCGCCAGGAACAGCAGAGCGCAGGCCAGCTTCACCGACAGGTCGCCGGCCATCAGGGTCAGGATCGGCAGGCCGGTGCCGGCGAAGGCGATGGTGAAGAAAATGCCGGTATCGACCACCGAGCCGAGGGCCGAGCCGATGAAGGGCGCGCGCCACCAGGCGGCGCGGCGCAGCCGGTCGAAGATGTGGATGTCGAGCAGTTGCCCGACCAGGAAGGCGGTGCCGGAGGCGACGGCGATGCGCCAGTCGGCCAGCCACAGCGACAGCACCACGGCCAGGGCGAAGCCGGTATAGGCGACCTGGCGGGCGCGGCGCGGACCGAAGAAGCGGTTGGTCAGGTCGGTGACCAGGAAGGTGACCGGATAGGTGAAGGCACCCCAGGTCAGCCAGTCGTTGATCGGGAATTGGACCAGGTAGTTCGAGGCCAGCACGACGGCGATCATCGCGATCAGCGCCAGGCCCATGCCGCGGGTTTCGGTGCGCAAGACAGGCTCTTCCAATGCAAAACGCCCGCGGCGCAGCCACCTGGCGCCCGGGTCCGGTGGGGCTTTTAGCGCAAGATGCCATGCTTGACCACCGCGCTGCGGTCATATCCCGGATGTCTAAGGCTGGACCAGCAGGAACAGCACGGCCCCGGCGCCCAGCAGCAGGAAGGGGCTGACCCGGGTGAACAGCAGGGACAGGCAGGAGATGCCGGCCATGGCCCAGGCCAGTACCCCGCCCTCCGCCGCCTGCAGCAGGCTGAAGGAGGCGGCCAGCACCATGCCGGCGGCGACCGGCGCGAGGCCGGTCTCGACGGCACGCTGCCACGGCGCGCCGCGATACCGGGCCCAGAGCCGGG
>NZ_JANX01001044.1 GCF_000767795.1 Inquilinus limosus MP06
ATGTCGCGGCGGCGGCGGAGGCGATGCTGGGCCGGACGCTGGTGACGGTGCAGACAGGTCCCGCGGGCAAGGAGGTCGGCCGGATCTATGTCGAGGAAGGCTGCGACATCGCCCGCGAGCTGTATCTGTCGCTCCTGGTCGACCGCAAGAGCGGCCGGGTGACGATCATCGCCTCGACCGAGGGCGGCATGGCGATCGAGGAGGTGGCCGAGGCCACGCCGGAGAAGATCCAGACCATCGTCATCGACCCGGCGACGGGGCTGTCGGACTTCCATGGCCGCGAGGTCGCCTTCGGCCTCGGCCTCGAGGGCAAGCAGGTCAATGCCGCGGTCGGCTTCCTGAAGGGCCTGTACAAGGCCTTCACCGAGCTCGATGCGTCCCTCGTCGAGATCAACCCGCTGGTGGTGACCGGGGCCGGGCAGCTGATCGCGCTCGACGCCAAGATGGGCTTCGACGACAACGCCCTGTTCCGCCACAAGGACATCGAGGAGCTGCGCGACGAGAGCGAGCAGGACCCGACCGAGACCGAGGCGGAGAAGGCGTCGCTGAACTACGTCAAGCTCGACGGCAACATCGGCTGCATGGTCAACGGCGCCGGCTTGGCGATGGCGACCATGGACATCATCAAGCTGGAGGGCGGCGAGCCCGCCAACTTCCTCGATGTCGGCGGCGGCGCCACGCGCGAGCGGGTGACCACGGCGTTCAAGCTGATCCTGTCGGACCCGAATGTCGAAGGCATCCTGGTCAACATCTTCGGCGGCATCATGCGCTGCGACGTGATCGCCGAGGGCGTGGTCGAGGCCGCGCGCGAGGTGTCGCTGCACGTGCCGCTGGTGGTGCGGCTGGAAGGCACCAATGTCGAGCGCGGCAAGCAGATCCTGGCCGAGAGCGGGCTGCCGATCCTGTCGGCCGACGACCTCGGCGACGCCGCAGTGAAGATCGTCCGTGCCGTGAAGGAGGCCGCGTGATGGCCGTGCTCGTCGACAAGAACACCAAGGTGATCTGCCAGGGCTTCACCGGGGCCCAGGGCACCTTCCA
>NZ_JANX01001045.1 GCF_000767795.1 Inquilinus limosus MP06
CCTGCCACCGCCCGTCGCGCCGCGCCGCCTCGACCGCCGCCAGCCCGGCCGGCGCCATCCGCCCGGCGGCGATCAGCGCCCCCACCTTCTCGCAATTGCGCTGCGACCAAGCGCTGCGCGGCCCCGCGCCGGGGTGAATTTCTGCCGCCAGGCCGCTGCATCGCCACCCTGCTTCCGCCCGTCGATCCAGCCATGGCAGAGGGCGAGGTCCAGCGCCTGCTCATAGGTCACCGAGGCGATGCCCGAGCCGGCCCGGGCGATGGCGAGCCAGACGCCGGGAGAGGCCGCGTGATTCGCCGCCAGCCAGGCCGCCCAGGACTCTGGGTCGGCGAAGCGCAGCAGCGGCAGGCCCTGATGCTCGCCGAGGATTTCGGGATCGGCCATGCGTCCTCAACGGCGCTGGAACAGCTTCTCGATATCGGACAGCTTCAGCTCGACATAGGTCGGCCGGCCGTGGTTGCACTGGCCGGCATTGGGCGTGGCCTCCATGCTGCGCAGCAGGGCGTCCATCTCCGCCGCGTTCAGGCGGCGCCCGGCGCGGACGCTGCCATGGCAGGCCATGGTGGCGCAGACATGGGCCAGCCGCTCGGTCAGCGGCCGGGCGTCGTCCCATTCCGCCAGCGCGTCGGCCAGGTCCTGCACCAGGCCGGGCACGTCGGACTGGCCCAGCAGGGCCGGCACGCCGCGCACCACCACGGCGCCGGGGCCGAAGGGCTCGAGCTCCAGCCCCAGCTCGCCCAGCTCCGCCTGGCGGGCGGCGAGGCGGTCGACCGAGGCCTCGTTCAGCTCCACCACCTCCGGCAGCAGCAGGCCCTGGCTCCGGACCGTGCCGGACAGCAGTTCGGCCTTCATCCGCTCATAGACGATGCGCTCATGCGCTGCGTGCTGGTCGACGATCACCAGCCCGTCCGCGGTCTGCGTGACGATGTAGGTGGCGTGGACCTGCGCCCGGGCGGCGCCGAGCGGATGGTCCGGCGCTGGCTCCTCCACCGCCGACTCCGCCCGCGCAGAGGGCCGGGCCAGGTCGGAT
>NZ_JANX01001046.1 GCF_000767795.1 Inquilinus limosus MP06
CCGGCTCCGAGCGGCTGTGGGCCGAGGCCACGGCCGAGCGCTTCGGCCGGATCGACGCGGTCATCGCCAATGCCGGCATCATGATCCCGAAGACGGTGATCGCGGCCGACGATGCCGACCTCGACGACCTGATCCAGGTCAATGTCAAGTCGCCGCTGCGGCTGGTGCGGGCCGCCTGGCCGCATCTCGTCGCCTCCGGCCATGGCCGCGTCGTCACCATCGCCTCGCTGTCGGGCAAGCGGGTGAAGTCGGCGGCCTCGGGCCTCTATGCCGTCAGCAAGTTCGCGGCGCTGGCGCTGACCCACGCCATCCGCCATGCCGGCTGGGACGAGGGCGTGCGCGCCACCGCGATCTGCCCCGGCTTCGTCGCCACCGACATGGCGGCGGGGCTGACCAACCGGCCGGCCGAAAGCCTGACCCAGCCGCAGGATGTGGCGCGCATCGTCGCCTTCCTGCTGGACCTGCCGGACACCGCGAGCATCACCGAGATCCCGATCAACTCGACGCTTGAGGAGAGCTGGTGATGGGCCCGCAGGTCGAGAGCGTCGAGCCCGATGCCGTGCTGCCGCAGCGCGCAGACGTGGTCATCGTCGGCGGCGGCATCATCGGCACCAGCGCCGCCCTGGCCCTGGCGCAGCGCGGCGTCTCGGTGGCGCTGTGCGAGAAGGGCCATATCGCCGGCGAGCAGTCCAGCCGCAACTGGGGCTGGTGCCGCAAGACCCGGCGCGATCCGCGGGAGATCCCGCTGATCATCGAGAGCATGCGGCTGTGGGAGGGCATGAACCAGACGGTGGAGGCCGAGACCGGCTTCCGCCAGAGCGGCATCCTGTTCGCGGTCGAGACCGACCGGGAGATCGCGGAGTACGAGGCCTGGCTGGAGCATGCCCGGCCCTACCAGCTCGACGCCCGGCTGATCACCCCGGCCGAGTTCGACCGGCTGATGCCCGGCGCTGGCGGCCGCTGGAAGGCGGCGCTGTACTCCGCCTCCGACGGACGGGCGGAGCCGCAGCGCGCCGCCCCGGCCATCGC
>NZ_JANX01001047.1 GCF_000767795.1 Inquilinus limosus MP06
AATTCGTTTATTGTCAATCGAAGTTTTAAATATAATTTAGAAGGAAATATGGTGGATAGCCCTGATATTTTGGTCGAGTTTGAAGGGAATTTGCAGATTGTGATTGAATGCAAGAGTACAAAATTGACTTTTGGTGCTCAATTTTCTGAAAATCCTATTGAATCGGCTCGATCCATCTATAGTGATATAGCAAAGGGCGTTTTCCAGATCTGGAGGTATTTCTCTCACATTCGGAGAGGGATCGCTATCTCACCTCCAATTAGCTCTAGCACGCGCGGTATGGTGCTTACACTCGACGCATGGCTGGCGACATCAAGAGAGCTTCAAGGGGAGGTTCTCGCAATAGCCGCGGGTATTGCAGATAGAGATGGAGGTATTATTCCAGAAGATCGTCGGGGAATCGTATTTTGCTCCATTCAAGACCTAGAGGGGACTCTTGCAGCGTCGAATGAAGAAGGGTTTATACGAACAGTTACTGAGGCGACGGATGAACGATATTCGGGTTGGCTTTTGCCAAATATTTATCGTGGTATACATGGTAAAGATGGCAGAGAGCGGAAGTTATTTCCATTTCTGCTCGATGATGTTCTTCCTTGGTGGAAAGATACCAAGAAGCTACGAGAGGAACGACAAGGCAGAGTCGAGAAATGATATAGTATTCAGGAACATTGCGAATCCGACGAAAGCACGCAAGGTTGGAAACTCGGTGACAGCACACAAATCACTTAGGCTCTGAATCGGCGCTTCTGATCCGTCGCCTGGGCAGTGGAGCGCCCAACGGGCAGTGACTGATCGGCGTCGGGAAACGGCGCGCAGCTCTCCGTTGGGCCGGCATCCGTCTTCGACCGATTAAGCCTCCCAGTTCTTCTGTCTTGTCCAAGGCTGCAGTCCACAGACCTCTCGGCCGGATTGCTCCGATGTCATTCCCCAGAAACAGCGGCTCCATCGTCTCCATCCTATCTTCACCGGTACACGCCGCATGTGCTGCCGGCGATCCGAGATCTGGTGGAGTTGCAGATGAAGATCC
>NZ_JANX01001048.1 GCF_000767795.1 Inquilinus limosus MP06
AGCGATTCCCGCGGCCCCTGGATCGACCGCTGACGGCGGCGGCGCGGCGGCCCAGCCGGGCCATGTCCTCGCTGAAGCCGGTCAGGCGCTGCAGCCGCTGATCGACCTTCGGCCGGGCGACGAAGCAGCCGCGGCCGATCCGGCTCTCGATCAGCCCCTCATCGGTCAGGCTCTTGAAGGCCTGGCGCACGGTCATCCGGCTGATGCCCAGCTGGTCGGCCAGGTCGCGCTCCGACGGCAGCCGGTCGCCGACGGCGAAGGCGCCGGTGCGGATGCGGTCGGCCAGATCCTCCGCGATCTGCTGGTAGATCGGCTTGTCCGTCGCGGTCGGCTGTAGGTCGGTCATGGCGGGCCCTGGTGGTCTAGACCACAATCGGCATGATGCAGGCCGATCCGGACCCCGTCAAGAAAGGTCGGACAAAGCAGCCGGCATGCGCAAGAGCGCGTCGCGATGCCGGCCGTAGCGCCGCCAGGCGGCCTCATAGGCCTCCCGCAGCGCCGGATCGGGGCGATGCGTGCGCCGGACCGTGCGGACCCGGCGCGACGCGTCGCCGATCGAGGGATACCATCCGATGCCGGTCCCGGCCAACAGGGCCGCGCCGCAGGCCCCGTATTCGCCGCCGTCGGGGATCTCCACCGGCAGGCCCAGCACATCGGCGATCATCTGCGACCAGAAGCGGCTGCGGCCGCCGCCGCCGGACAGCAGCACGCTCTGCGGCCGCTCCGCCATCGCCGCGAAGCAGTCGCGGATGGCATAGGCCAACCCCTCATAGACCGCGCGCACCAGCTCGGGCCGGCCATGGCCGGGGGCCAGGCCGGCGAACTGGGCCCGTGCCGCGGCCGAGACCGCCGGGGCGATGATGCCGACCTCGCTGAGATAGGGCAGGTAGACGGCGCCGACAGCGCCCGGCGGCGCGGCCGCGGCCAGCGCCTCCAGCGCGGCGTACGGATCGGGGTCGCGGGCCAGGTCCGGGCACAGGCTGCGCAGGCACCAGTCGAGGTTGCTGGTGCCGGCGACATTGACC
>NZ_JANX01001049.1 GCF_000767795.1 Inquilinus limosus MP06
GGAAGCCCGGGATGAAGCCCAGCAGCGCCACCACCCCCGCGGCCATCAGCAGCGCCGTCGGGTTGGCACCGATCTGGCGGGCGATGTCGGCACCGAGGTTGCGGCTGTCCGCCGTCGTCACCCGGGTGACGATGGTGCCCGAGGTGATGGCGACGAACAGCGCCGGGATCTGCGACACCAGCCCGTCGCCGATGGTCAGCAGCGAGTAGACGTGCATCGCCTGGCCCAGCGACATGCCGTGCTGCAGCATGCCGACGGCGAGGCCGCCGATCAGGTTGACCGCGACGATGATCAGTCCGGCGATGGCGTCGCCCTTCACGAACTTCATGGCGCCGTCCATGGCGCCGTAGAGCTGGCTCTCCTTCTCCAGCGTCTGGCGGCGACGGGTCGCCTCGGCCAGGTCGATGTCGCCGGAGCGCAGCTCGCCGTCGATGCTCATCTGCTTGCCGGGCAGGGCGTCGAGGGTGAAGCGCGCCGCCACCTCGGCCACGCGCTCGGCCCCCTTCACCACCACCACGAACTGGACCACGGTGATGATCAGGAAGATCACCAGGCCGATGGCGAGGCTGCCGCCGATCACGAACTCGCCGAAAGTCTGGATGATGGCGCCGGCATCGGCCTGCATCAGGATCAGGCGGGTGACGCCGATCGACAGCGCCAGCCGGAACACCGTGGCGATCAGGATCACCGAGGGCAGCACCGACAGCTCGAGCGGGCTGCGCAGATAGACCGCCACCATCAGCAGCAGGACCGCGAAGGTCATGTTGCAGGCGATCAGCGCGTCGACCAGCAGGGTCGGCAGCGGCAGGATCATCAGCAGGATGGTCGCGACCAGCAGGGCCACGATCATCAGGTCCTGCCGCCCGGACGCGGCGGCCAGGGCGGATTGCCAGCTGCGGGTGCGGGTCGCCGTCATGCCGCCACCCGCCGGTCGGGGGCGTCGAGATAGTCGCGGAAGGCGCGCCGCGCCGCCTCGATCTCGCCGAGCTGGTGCAGCGCCCGGCTGCGCAGCAGGTGGCGGGCC
>NZ_JANX01001050.1 GCF_000767795.1 Inquilinus limosus MP06
AGATCGGCCGCGGCGACGGCATCCAGGCCGCGGCCGACCGGCTGTCGATCTCGGGCAACACCGCCCGCACCCATCTGGCCCGCATCTTCGAGAAGACCGGCACGGGGCGGCAGGCGGAGCTGGTGCGCCTGCTGGCGCAATGCAGCCTGCCGGCACCGCCGGACTGACGCCCCCGACGGATGCCGGATCTGGTGGATTTCGGGACCGCCCGCCGAACGGGGGCGCCTCCGACGAGGTGGGAATGGACCGGGCGGACGCAATTCTCAGGGCGGTGCAACAGATCTACGATTCGGCCATGTCGCCGGAGGGCTGGGCCGTCGCGCTGGATGCCGTCGCCGCGATCGTCGGGGGCCGCTGTTCGGGCATCCTGATCGAGGACCAGGCCCGTGGGCGGGCGGAGCTGCTGACGGACCGGACGTGGGATCCGGCGCATCTCGATCTCGTCACCACCACGGCCGAGGCTGGGGTGCTGCCGCCCTGGGTCGGGGGCCTGCCCGTGGGGCTGACGACGCGGAGCTCGGCCATCCAGACGGACCGGGACTTCAGCCGATCGCTCTACTACAACGAGGTGATCCGGCCGATCGGCAATTTCTACGCCGCGCTGGGCCTGCTGGAGCAGACGCCGGCATATCGCTGCCTCTTCGCCCTCGGACGCGCCCATGGCGTCGAGAATTTC
The DNA here is from genome assembly GCF_000767795.1 of Inquilinus limosus MP06. Classification (GTDB taxonomy): domain Bacteria; phylum Pseudomonadota; class Alphaproteobacteria; order DSM-16000; family Inquilinaceae; genus Inquilinus; species Inquilinus limosus_E. The sequence goes on from NZ_JANX01001050.1 coordinate 677, forward strand.
GCCGACGATGACATCGCGGCGCTGCAGCTGATCCTGCCGCATCTGCAGCGGGCGCTCGACCTGCGCCGGCAGGCGGGCTGGACCGACCAGCATGCGGCCGCGATCGAGACCGTGCTGGACCGGATCGATCTCGGCGTGATCCTGGTCGATGCCGCGGGACGGCCGCTGTACTTCAACCGCCGGGCCGAGGCCCTGGTCGCCCGTGCGGACGGCCTGCTGGTCGGGCGGGCCGGGATCACCACGGCGCTGGCCGAGGAGACCCGGCGGCTGCAGCGGGCGATCGCCGCCGCCGCGGCGGCCGGCATGCCCACCGGCGGCATCGACGCCGCCGGGCGTGCCGCCACGGC
>NZ_JANX01001051.1 GCF_000767795.1 Inquilinus limosus MP06
GGCTGGATCCTGCTGGCCCTGGCGGCGGGCGCGGTGCTGCCGGTGCAGGGCGCGGTCAACGCGCTGCTGCGCCGCGACCTCGGCGCGCCCTTCGCCGTCGGCGCCGTCAGCTTCCTGGTGGCGACTGCGGCGATGGCGGCGGTGGTGCTGCTGGTGCTGGCCCTGCCGAAGCAGCCGCGGCCGAAGCTGGAGGGTGTCGGGGCGATGCCGTGGTGGGGCTGGCTCGGCGGCATCGCCGGCGCCACCTACGTCACCACCGTCTTCACCGCGATCCCGGTGATCGGCGCCGCCGTCGCGGTCGGGCTGACCGTCGCCGGCCAGCAGGTCGCCTCGGTCTTCGTCGACCGCTACGGCTGGTTCCGCCTGCCGCAGCGCCCGGTCTCCGCCCTGCGCCTGGCTGGCGTGGCGGCGCTGCTGGCCGGTGTCGCCGTGATCAAGCTGGGCTGAGGGGGGCGGCGATGTCGAACTCCCTCGCCTGGGCGATGCTGGTCCTGTCCGGCATCGCCGACGTGGTCTGGGCCGTGACCACGAAATACTCCAACGGCTACAGCCGCCTCGGCTGGACCGCGGCCTCGGTGGTCGCCCTGGTGGTCTTCCTCGGCCTCCTGACCCAGGCGCTGAAGGTGCTGCCGCTCGGCACCGCCTACGCGGTCTGGACCGGGATCGGCGCGGTCGGGTCGGTCACCGCCGGGCTGCTGCTGTTCGGCGAGCCGCTGGGCCCCGCGCGGCTCGCCGCCATCCTCGCCATTCTCGGCGGCGTGGTCGCGCTCAAGCTGCTGCCGAGCTAGGGGCGGCCGAGCGGACCGGCCGATTGCCGCAACATCTCGGCCAGGGCGCGGGCCGGCGGGTCGTCCGACGCGGTGAAGACGACGAACTCCACCTCCGGCAGCGTCGGCAGCCCGTCCTCTGCGCCCAGCACCCGCAGCCCGGCCCCGATCGCGCTCAGGGGCAGGGGCGTCACCGCCAGCCCGGCCAGGGCCGCGGCGCGGACGCCGGCGACGCTGGGGCTGACATAGGCGATC
>NZ_JANX01001052.1 GCF_000767795.1 Inquilinus limosus MP06
GAAGGGCTTGCTGATGTAGTCGTCGGCCCCGACCTCAAGCCCGACCACCCGGTCCATCTCCTCGCCGCGGGCGCTGACCATGATGATCGGCACCGGGCTGCGCGCCCGGAAGGCGCGGCAGAGGTCGAGGCCGTCGGCGCCGGGCAGCATCACGTCGAGGATCAGGAGGTCGACCGGCGCCGTCTCGATCGACTCCCACATCGCACGGCCGTCACCGACGCCGGTGGCGCGCAGCCCGTTCTCGCGCAGGATCCGCACGATCAGGGACCGGGTGCCGGCGTCGTCCTCGACCACGAGCACGCGGTCCGGGCGCAGGGGGCTGGACTCGTTCATCAAGGATCCGCAGGTCCTGTGGCTGTGGGACAGGGCAGCGAACGTCTCCTCCCCGCGCCCCGGCAGCCGCCGGGACATGCCGGGATCGCCGGGCGACCGGGATCCGCGATGTTTTCGTTAAAATCATCGATAATGATCTGCAAGAGACAGCAAGCATAGGCTGATCTGCGATAGAAGATCTCCAAAGAAATCTCAACTGCAGGAAGGTCGCAGCCGCGGTCGAGTCAGATGATTATCAACACTGTTGCAGGATAACTCGATGCGGATGCGGAACGATGATCGTGCCCGGATCGAGCCTGCTGTACATCACTGTGACAGCGACGCCGCGATCGTCCGCCCGAGGCGCTGCGCCAGGGCCGAGCCCGGCGTGCCCAGCGCGGTGGCGATGCTCATGTGGTTCTCGCCCGGCAGGATGGCGAAGCCGGCCTCGACGCCCGCAGCGGCCAGCCGGTCGGCGAAGGCGCGGCCCTGGGCCAGGAAGGGCGGCGTCTCGTCGGCCCCGGCCACGACATCCACCACCGGCCCCGGCACCGGCGTCGCGGACAGCGGCGACCACGTCGCCACCTCCTCCGCCGTCAGGCCGATCTCCGGCTGCAGGAAGCTGCGCGTGATCGGGTCGAGGTCGTAAATGCCGCTGACCAGCAGCAGCGACCGCACGGGCACGGCCGGCGCTGCCCCCTC
>NZ_JANX01001053.1 GCF_000767795.1 Inquilinus limosus MP06
CCTGGGGCGCCTGGCGAGTCTCGGCGGGCGAGCTGGCGCCGATGGCGCTGCTGACCGCGCTGTTCCTGGCGCGCGAGGCGTTCCGGCCGATCGAGCGCATGGACCAGGCGCTGCACGCCGCCTGGGCGGGCATCGGCGCGGGCAAGGAGATCGCGGCGCTGCTCGCGGCGCGGCCGGCGGTGATCGACGCGCCGCGCCTGCCGATCCCGGCGCCGCTGGCCGCCAGCATCGCCTTCGACCGGGTCGGCTTCGCCTATGAGGGCGCCGAGGGGCCAACGCTGGAGGACGTGTCGCTGCGGGTGGAGGAGGGCGAGATGGTGGCCCTGGTCGGCCCGTCCGGCGCCGGCAAGTCGACCGTCGTCGCGCTGCTGCTGCGCTTCTTCGATCCCGCCGGCGGCGGCATCCGGGTCGGCGGCATCGACATCCGCGACCTGCCGCTGGCCGCCCTTCGCGAGAAGATCGCCGTGGTGTCGCAGGACACACATCTGTTTCCCGGCACGGTCGCCGACAACCTGCGCATCGCCCGGCCGGAGGCGGGGCTGGACGAGCTGGTCGACGCCGCCCGCGCCGCCAATGCCCATGACTTCATCCTGGCCCTGCCCGAGGGCTACGACACCGAGGTGGGGGAGCGCGGCGCGCTCTTGTCCGGCGGCCAGCGCCAGCGCATCGCCATAGCCCGGGCGCTGCTGAAGAACGCGCCGATCCTGGTGCTGGACGAGGCGACGTCCAGCGTCGACGCCGCCAGCGAGCAGGCGATCCAGGACGCGCTGGAGCGGCTGTTCCGCAACTGCACCACCCTTGTCATCGCCCACCGCCTGTCCACCATCCGCAAGGCCGACCGCATCCTGGTGCTGGACCAGGGCCGGGTGGTGGAGGAGGGGCGGCACGAGGCGCTGCTGGCGGATGGCCGCCGCTATGCCCGCCTCGCCCACGCCCAAGGAGCCGTTGCATGACCGCTGTGGATCTGACCGCGGGAACCGTCCCGTGCTACCGTCTGCGCGACCTGCT
>NZ_JANX01001054.1 GCF_000767795.1 Inquilinus limosus MP06
ATCTCGCGCCAGAAATGGCAGGCGACGCTGCGCCCGGGCTCGGCCTCCTCCGCCGGCGGCCGGACCTCGCTGCAGATCGGCTTCGCGTATGGGCAGCGGGTGTGGAAGCGGCAGCCGGGCGGCGGCGCGGTCGGGCTGGGCACGTCGCCCTGCAGCAAGGTCTTCGCCTGGCGCCCGGCCGGGCTGGGCACCGGGATCGCCTTCATCAGCGCCTGGGTGTAGGGGTGCAGCGGCGCGTCGAACAGCGCGTCGACCGGCGCCTGCTCGACGATCTCGCCGAGATACATCACCGCCACCCGGTCGCTCATGTGCCGGATCACGGCCAGGTCGTGGGCGACGATCACCAGGGTCAGGCCGAAGCGCTCCTTCAGCTCCTCCAGCAGGTTGATCACCTGGGCCTGGATCGAGACATCCAGCGCCGACACCGGCTCGTCGCCGACGATCAGCACCGGCTGGCCGGCCAGCGCCCGGGCGATGCCGATGCGCTGGCGCTGGCCGCCGCTGAACTCGTGCGGATAGCGCCCGGCATGGTCCGGCAGCAGGCCGACGATGCGCAGCAGCTCCGCCACCCGGTCGCGCCGCTCGGCACCCTGGGCCAGGCCGTGCAGCCAGATCGGCTCGCCGATGATGTCGCCCACCGTCATGCGCGGGTTCAGCGAGGCGTAGGGGTCCTGGAAGATGATCTGCAGCTCGCGCCGCAGCGCCCGCATCTCCTTCGCCGGCAGGGCCGTCAGGTCGCGGCCGCGATAGATCACCTGGCCGGCGGTCGGCTCGATCAGCCGCAGCAGCAGCCGGCCCAGGGTGGACTTGCCGCAGCCGCTCTCGCCGACCACGGCGAAGGTTTCGCCCGGCCGGATCGCCAGCGACACGCCGTCCACCGCATGCACCACGGGCGACCCGCCCAGCAGGCTGCGGCCGCCGCCGAAGCGCTTGACCAGGCTCTTGCCTTCGAGAAGGGGTGCGGTTTCGGGATGCCCGTTCATGCGGGACCTCGTTGAGACGTCATCC
>NZ_JANX01001055.1 GCF_000767795.1 Inquilinus limosus MP06
CAGGACGCGGCCGCGATGCTCCTGCGCCGCCAGCCCGGCCGCGATGTCGATCATGGTCAGGCCGGTGCCCAGGATCAGGACGGTCTCGTCCGGCAGGATCGAGGGCAGGCACGCATCCTCCGGCCCCACCAGGATCCGCCCCGGCGCCTCCGGCAGCGCCACCGGCGAGGAGGGCGGCGCGTTGCCGGTGCACAGCGCCGCGATGTCTGCCCGCTCGGTCCGGCCGGAGGCCAGGCGCACCGTCACGCCCTCGGCATCGCGGTCCAGCCCGACGGCGCCGTCGGCCAGCATGGTCAGGCCGCCGGGGAAGTCGCGGCCCGCCGCCGCCAGCGTCTCGCCGATATAATCGCCGTAGAAGCGGCGCGGCAGATACGGCTCCTCGCCGCCATGGGCCCGGGCCCAGCGCAGGAAATCCTCCGGCTCGTCCGGGAACGCGCTCATGTTGGCGGTGCGGACGTTCAGCAGATGCGCCGGGTGCGGCGTGCCATAGGCCATGCCGCGGCCCGGCGGGCCGCCCCGCTCGATCAGCACGACCTTCGCCGCCCCGGCCGAGCGGCGCAGGAGCTGGACCGCGAGCAGGCAGCCGGTGAACCCGGCCCCGATGATGGCGATGCGCATGATCCTCTTGGCGCTGCTTCGACCGGCGGCATGGTAGCCACCTCCCTCCGCCGCGGCCAACCTCGGGATGACGACATCCGCAGCATGCGGCCATGCCGCCTCGCCGCCGCCATCGTGCCGCCCTATGCTGCGCGTGGGATCGAAGACGGGACGACGGGGGCGATGCGGATCGTTGCAGTGCTGGCGGTGGTGGCCCTGACGGGCCTGGCGGCGGGGTGCGTGCCGTCGCGCGACAAGGTCGAGCTGCCCGATTCGGTGCCGGTGGACCGGGCGCTGTCGGCCGACATCCGCTATGTCTTCTTCCTTCCCGGCAAGGCTGGGCTGGCGCCGGACGGCACCGCCGCCATCGCCGCGGCGGTGGTCGAGGATGCGCGTCGGCGCGCCAAGGG
>NZ_JANX01001056.1 GCF_000767795.1 Inquilinus limosus MP06
ACCCGGCCGAGCCATTCGAGATCCACCCCGATGATGCTGCCGGGCGCGGCGGCGCAGGCGATCATGCCCTCGGCATGCGAGATGTTGATGCCGATCGACCGCCCCTGCTCCGGCCGGCAGATCAGCGGCTTGCCATGGTCGCCGATGGCGAAGTCCCATTCCCCGGCCGGCACGCCGGCGATCTCCTGCAGCAGCCGGCGCATCACCGACCGGGCGGCGGCGAAGCGGCGGCGGTCGCCCGGCATGACGAAGCGCGCGGCCCGCGCCCGCTCCGCCGCGGTCAGGAAGGGCAGGCAGGCCTGGTAGAGAGCCTCGTCCTCCGGCACCTCGGCTGTCCAGACATGAGCGTCGGCGGGGGCGTCCGGGCCGCTCATGCCTTTGCTCCCGTCATTTCGGGGAGACGCCGCCGAGCTTGCAGATATGCGTCCATTCCGCGTCGCTGACCGGGCTGACCGACAGCCGGCCCTGGCGGATCAGCGCGAGGCCCGACAGCGCCGGGTCGGCCTTCATCTGCTTCAGCGTGACGAAGGTCTTCAGCGGCCGGGCGGCCTGCACGTCGACCATGCCGAAGCGGCCGCTCTCGTCGCTCGGGTCCGGGTAGTATTCACGCACGATCGTGACGATGCCGACGATCTCCAGCCCCTCGTTGGAGTGGTAGAAGAACGCCTCGTCGCCGATCTTCATCGCCTTCAGGTTGTTCGAAGCCTGGTAGTTCCGGACGCCGTCCCAATGGGTGCGCTTGGCCTTGACCATGTGGTCCCAGCTCCATTTGAACGGTTCGGACTTCACCAGCCAGTGGTTCACGATCAGGCCTCTCGGATCGACGGCGCCGCGCGCCTCTCGGCGGGACGCTAGCGGAAAGGCTCCAGCGTTTCCAGATTGGGCGTTTCCAGGTCACGCCTCGCGTTTCGCCGGGCGCAGCAGCAGGCCGGCGATGGCGGTGTCGATGGCGGCGCCGTGATTCAGCACGGCGTCGACCGCCGCGGTCACCGGCGCCTCGATCCC
>NZ_JANX01001057.1 GCF_000767795.1 Inquilinus limosus MP06
GTGCTGTTCGTCCTGTACATGGCCGTCGGCGCCTTCATCGTGCATTCGGTCGACGACGACCCGGATTTCGCCGCGGCCACGCCCGTGCAGGGCGGCAGCCAGGCCGTGGAGATCGCCGCTGCGCTGATCGAGCGCGAGACCGGCGGCGCCCATCGCTGGACCGCGAACGACCCGTTCTTCCTGCCCGGCTGGCTGCTGGACAACATGCCGAACTACCAGCAGGGCATCATCTACGCCCTGTCGCGCTTCACCGCCGAGATGGGCGACCAGATCGGCCGGTCGCGCGGCTCCTCCCAGATGGACCCGGATCTCGACCGCGCCACCGGCCTGCTGCGCTATCCCGGCACGATCTGGCTCTTCGACCTCAGCACCTCCTGGGCGCCGACGGCGTCGTCGGAATCGCAGTATCGGGCCGCCGCCCGGGCGCTGCGCAGCTACAACCAGCGGGTCGCCGCCGGCACCGCGCCATTCGAGCGGCGGGCCGACAACCTGCTGCAGACGATCGACCGCTTCGCCGCCGATCTCGGCTCGCAATCCTCGGTGATCGCCGACCATATCGAGCAGAGCCGCGGCTGGCTGATCGACACCCGGGCCGACGACATCTTCTATTCCACCAAGGGGCGGCTCTACGCCTATTTCCTGGTGCTGCGCGCCTTGGGCCGCGACTTCGAGGGCGTGATCGCCCAGTCCGGCGCGACCAAGATCTGGGCCGAGATGGTCGACAACCTGCGCGAGGCGGCGGAGCTGCGGCCGCTGGTGGTGATGAACGGCCGCGCCGACGCCATGTTCCAGCCCAACCACCTGGCGGTGCAGGGTTTCTTCCTGCTGCGCGCCCGCACCCAGATGCGCGAGCTGGCGAACGTGCTGCGGAACTGAGGGGCCGGGCTTGGCGTCGGGTTGCCTTTGGAAGATCGTGCCCCTCCGCTTGCGAGGTCCTTTTGGAATTCGATTGTCTGAACCGGCGCGGCTTTCCACACTCCCCCCTCCCCTCGCGG
>NZ_JANX01001058.1 GCF_000767795.1 Inquilinus limosus MP06
GGCCGTTCGCTTCTCTTCCATCATCCCCTCCCCGTTACGTGTCGTTGGCCGCCGTGGCTAGTCCGGCGGGTTCAGGTCCCGGATCGCGGCCAGCCGGTCCAGCGACTGCAGCTGGTCGAACAGGATCCGCGCCGCCCGCAGCGACAGCCGGCCTTCGGTGCAGGTGCTGAACTTGCGCCACGCATCGTCGGCGGTCAGGCGCCGGGTCCAGTGGCCGCGGGCGAAGGGCACGCTCGGCGCCTCCAGCGTCCGGCCATCCCTCAGATGCAGCCGGATGCCGCCGCTGAAGCCGAGATTGGGCGTGGTGTCGGCCGGGATCGTCGGATCCGACACGATATCCACCCGCGCCATCATCGCGCGCACGTCGTCGCGGCCGTAGAACGGTTCCTTGAGATGGTCGCAGGTCATGCGGCGGTCGATCACCGCGGCGGCGAGCGCGAGCTCGATGCTGTGCGACGGCACCAGATGGCCGCCGGAGGTCGAGGGCGACTTCCGGTGCACCTCCATCTGCGCCTCGCTGATCAGCGCTTCGATTCGCGCCACCTGCTCCGGCGTCACGTCATGGCCGCGCACGAGGTCGAGGATCCCGTCCAGCGCCCGCTGCATCATGTTGCCGACCGGGTGCTGCTTGACGTGGATGCCCACGGTCTCCAGCCGCCAGGCCCGGCCCAGATCGTCGATCGGCCGGTCGAGATCGACCTGGCCGCGCGGCGACAGGGCGGACAGCAGGCCCCGGCCCGGGAATTCGAGCGCATCCTCGGCCGCCGTCAGCCCGGCCTGGGCCAAGCGCGCGGCATGGACGCCGGCGGCCGAGGCGCGGGCCACCTGGAACGGCCCGATCTGGTAGTCGAAGCTGCGGGTGATGCCGCCGGACATGGCGGCGGCGATGCCGATCGCCCGCGCCGTCTGCGCCGCATCGAAGCCCCGCAGGTTGGACACGGCGATGGCCCCGGCCACCGGGCCGAAGCACGCGGTCGCGTGCCAGCCCTTCGAGG
>NZ_JANX01001059.1 GCF_000767795.1 Inquilinus limosus MP06
TGCCCTGCAGCCCGCTGTCCTGCCCCGTCACCACCACATCCGTGGCCGCGCGCCGCCAGGGCGTCCTTCAGCCCGGCGACGGCCGTCCCCGCCTCCAGCTCTGTCCGGCCGTTGAGGTTGACGACGTGGCCCAGATCGATCGCCTGCTGCATATTCAGCCCCCAGTCCAGCACCCCCAGGATAGCCTGGGCGACATAGGGGATGATACGGGCGCCGCCGGGCGACCCGATCACCAGCACCGGCCTGCCCTGCTGGTCCAGCACGATAGTCGGCGCCATCGAGCTGCGCGGCCGCTTGCCCGGCTCGACCCGGTTCGCCACCGGCCGGCCGCCGGCATAGGGCAGGAAGGAGAACTCGGTCAGCTCGTTGTTCAGCAGGAAGCCGCGCACCATCAGATGCGAGCCGAAGGCGCCCTCGATGCTGGTGGTCAGCGACACCACGCTGCCATCGGCGTCGACGACCGAGACATGGCTGGTGTCGGACGGTTCGGCGGAGGTGTCGGAGCTCCATTCCTGCCCCGCGCGCCGCGGCGGGTTGCCGGGCGCCGCCGGCACCGGCGCCGCCCGGTCCTCCAAGATCGCCTTCGCCCGCGTGGTCAGATAGGTATTGTCGACCAGGCCCGATGCCGGGACCAGGACGAAATCGCCATCGGCGAGATAACGGTCGCGGTCGGCAGTGACCAGCTTGCCGGCCTCGGCGAACAGGTGCCAGGCCGCGACGGTGTCGGGCCCGGCCTTGCGCATGTCGAAATGCTCCAGCAGCCCGAGCATCTGGCCGACACCGATGCCGCCGGAGCTCGGCGGCGCCATGCCGCAGACCTGCCAGGCGCGGTAGGGCACGCAGACCGGCGGGCGTTCCACCACCCGGTAGATCTCCAGGTCGATCGGCGCCAGCCAGCCGGGATTGCCGGACGCGCCCTGGGCCGCGGCGACGATGTCGGCGCCGATCGGGCCCAGATAGAACGGGCTGTCGCCGCTGCCGAGGATGAAGCGC
>NZ_JANX01001060.1 GCF_000767795.1 Inquilinus limosus MP06
GGGTGCTCGGCCACGGCGCCGGCGGCCACCGCCTGATCCCGAAGGGCGAGGTGGTGATCGAGGGCGGCGAGGTCCTGTTCGCCGGCCCCCGCTTCCCGGGCGAGGTGGCGCGGCGCATCGATTTCGGCGACGCGCTGGTCAGCCCCGGCTTCATCGACCTCGACGCCCTGTCCGATCTCGACACCACGATCCTCGGCATCGACCACCATCCGGGCTGGGCCAAGGGCCGGGTGTGGCCGCGCTCCTATGTCGAGGCCGGCCCCCACGAGATGTATTCGGCCGAAGAGCTGGCGTTCCAGAAGCGCTTCGCCTTCGGCCAGCTGCTGCTGAACGGCATCACCACCGCGGCGCCGATCGCCTCTCTGTTCTACCGGGAATGGGGCGAGACCGTCGCCGAGTTCGTGGCGGCGGCGGAGGCGGCCGGCGCGCTCGGCCTGCGGGTCTATCTCAGCCCGGCCTACCGCTCCGGCGGCATGGTGCTCGACGCGCCGGGCCGGATGGTGCCGGTGTTCGACGAGGCGCGGGGCCTGGCCGGCCTCAGCGATGCCGTCGACTTCATCGGCCGCCAGACCGGCCGCCATGGCGACCTGATCCGCGGCCTCTTGGCGCCCGATAGGGTTGAGACCTGCACCATCGACCTGCTGCGCCGCACCGACGCCGCGGCGCGCGACCTCGGCTGCAGGATCCGCCTGCACATGGCGCAGGGGGCGATGGAGGTGGAGACGGTACGCGCGTTGCACGGCACCACCGCCCCGGCCTGGCTGGCGCAGGCCGGGCTGCTCAGCGACCGGCTGATCGCGCCGCATGCGACCAGCGCCACCGCCGAGGATCTCGCGCTCTACGCCGGGAACGGCGTGTCGATCGTGCATTGCCCGCTGGTCTCGGCGCGCGGCGGCAGCACCCTGAACTCCTTCTCCGCCTGCCGGCAGCGCGGCATCACCATCGCCATGGGCACCGACACGGCGCCGGCCGACATGCTGATGAACCTGCT
>NZ_JANX01001061.1 GCF_000767795.1 Inquilinus limosus MP06
GGGCTGTCGACGGTGGGAGCCTGCGTGGAATAAGCCAGGATTTCCGCGGGGCCGGTGGCGACAGTCGACACCAATTCTATCGGCGCCAATACCCCTCCCCCTACCCCCTCCCGCAAGGGGAGGGGGAGGATAAAAAGGATGGGCCGACCCACGTGGTGGCATTCTGAAAGGTTTTGCTTGCGGGAGAGGTTGAAGAGGTCGACATCCCGTCAATCACCGGCCAAATGCACTGATTGGCCCGACTTAGGCCCCGGCCTCAGGCGGCTTCCGGCGTATAGCCCGCTTCGGCGATCAGCCCGGCGACCTGGGCCCGGTCGTCGGTGCCGGTGACGGAGACCAGCTTGCGCACCGGGTCGGCCTCTACCTTCGCGCCGGGGATGCTGCCCTCGATCGCGCCCTTGATCGTGCCGGCGCAATGGCCGCAGGTCATGTCCTCGACCCGGAAGGACAGCGTTGCACCCATGATGGTTCGACTCCTGTTTCGCATGAACCAGGGCACTGTCAGGCTTCCCACCATGGGAAGGTCAAGCGGGTTTTCGCCGTCCTGACCGATCCCGCCGAACCACCCCTTGACCTTCCCATTGTGGGAAGGTCCATCTCTCCCCACATCCGCTGTTGCGAGATGGGAATCGGGACCGTGCAAACCTTGAACTCCAGCGCTCGGGATGTGGTGCAGCTCACCATCGAGGGCATGACCTGCGCCTCCTGCGTGCGCCGGGTCGAGCAGTCGATCGCGAAGACGCCGGGCGTTGCTGCCGCCAATGTCAACCTCGCCACCGAGCGGGCCGACGTGTCCTTCACCGCCGCGCCGGACATCCCGGCGGTGGTCAAGGCGATCGAGAGCGCCGGCTATGCCGTGCCGCAGGACACGGTCGAGCTGGCGATCCAGGGCATGACCTGCGCCTCCTGCGTCGCGCGGGTCGAGAAGAAGCTGAAATCCGTGCCCGGCGTGACCGAGGCCGCCGTCAATTTGGCAACCGAGCGCGGC
>NZ_JANX01001062.1 GCF_000767795.1 Inquilinus limosus MP06
GGTTGGTGCCGCCGACGCAGGATCCGCCGGCCTGAGCAAGCTTCGGGAACCCCCTCCCCTAACCCCCTCCCGCAAGGGGAGGGGGGACTAAGAAACGTTACTTTATGAAACTCCCGCCCTCGTCTCCGCCGCCACCGCCCCTACCTCGTCCCCCGCCAGCCGCAACGCGCGGGCAGTCAGGCGCCAGTTGAAGGGGCTCCCGGGCTTGGCCGCGACGCGCTCCGCCGCCAGGGTCCGTGCCACATCCGTCTGGCCGCCGCGCAAAGCCGCCTCGACCAGGGTGAGGTTCAGCACGTCGCGCTGGGCGTGGCTGCCGCCGAAGCGGTGCGCCACCGCCCGCACCGGCACCAGGAGCTCCACCACCGTCGCATAGTCGCCGGCGCCGAAGGCGCGCAGCGCCCGGCACACCGGCAGCCCGACCTCCGCCGTCATCGCCGCGTTGGTGCCGCCCGAAGCGGCCCGCCGGGCCTGCGCCGCCAGCAGCCGACCGGCATCCGCATCCCGGCCGGTGGCGACGAAGGCCATCATCGCGTGCATGTCGTTGAACGCGTAGTAGCCGTCCTCCGCCATCGGCGCCCAGGTCTCGGCCAGCTCGGCCCAGCGCCCGCCTCCATCCACCCCGCGCAGATGCAGCCGCCACAGAAGGGCGGTGGCATCCAGCGTCTCCAGCGCCAGCGGCGACGGAACCGGCCGGATCGCCTCATCATAGAGCCGCAGCACCGTCGCGGTGTCGCCGAGGTCGAGATGGTAGAGGGCGAAGTGCCACCAGTTGTGGAAGGCGAACATGTTGTCCGGCGCCCAGTCGCCGCTGCGGCCGGCCAGCCAGTCGATGCCCTCCGGCAGCCGTCCCTCCATCTCCAGCACATGGGCGACGGCATGGATCGCCCAGGGGTCGCGCGGCTGCAGCGCCACGGCGCGGCGGCCGGTCGCCTCGGCGGCGCGGTAGTCGCCGGTCTCCTCCAGCCCGAAGGCGTGCAT
>NZ_JANX01001063.1 GCF_000767795.1 Inquilinus limosus MP06
GGCGGCGCCGGAGGTCGACTTCAAGGGCCAGATGCGCGAGATGCGGGCGGCGACGCAGGAGTTCAACAACGGCATGCTGCGGACCACCCTGGTCACCACCACCGCCCGGCAACTGGGCAACGTTCCGGAAACCCTGCTGCGCGGCTGACCGCGGCGCCGGCCATCCCGGCGGGTTTGGACAGGATCTCAGAAAGGTCGACCGGAATTGCTCAAATCCTGGGTCAAGCCCTTCGCGTTCGCCGCGCTGCTGCTGCTCGCCGCCTGCAAGGTGGAGCTCTACAGCAACCTGGAGGAGCGCGAGGCCAACGAGATGGTCGCGATCCTGCTGCACCAGGGCATCCCGGCCGAGCGCGAGATCACCAAGGATCGCGGCTTGGTCGTCTCGGTCGAGGAGGATCGCTTCGCCGACGCGGTCGACGTGCTGCGCCGCAACGGCTATCCGCGCGAGCGCTACGCCAAGATCCCGGACCTGTTCAAGGGCGAGGGGCTGGTCTCGTCGCCGGTCGAGGAGCAGGCGCGGCTGATCTATGCGCTGAGCCAGGAGCTGTCGAGCACGATCTCCGAGATCGACGGCGTCTACTCCGCCCGCGTCCATGTCGTGCTGCCGGACAGCGAGGGGCTGAAGGTCGCTTCCACCCCCTCCTCCGCCTCGGTGGTCATCCGCCACCGCGCCGATGTCGACCTGTCGAAGCTGACGCCCGAGATCAAGATGCTGGTGGCGAACGGCATCAAGGGCCTGCTGTACGAGAATGTCTCGGTCGTGTTCCTGCCGACCGATCCGGAGGCGGCAATGCCGCCGGTCGCCGACCCGCTGACCAATGTCGCCGGCTTCTGGGTGCACCGCTCCAGCGCGCCCTGGCTGCAGGGGCTGCTGGCCCTGGTCGCCGTCGCCGTGGTCGCCGCCGCCGGCACCGTCGGCTGGCGGATCTGGCGCCGCCGCAGCGCGGCCCCGCAAGCGGCGGAATGACCAT
>NZ_JANX01001064.1 GCF_000767795.1 Inquilinus limosus MP06
GGCCTCGACACCCCGGTCGGCGAGCGCGGCATCGGCCTGTCCGGCGGCCAGGCCCAGCGCGTCGCCCTGGCCCGCGCCTTCCTGAAGGACGCGCCGCTGGTGCTGCTGGACGAGCCGACCGCCTCGCTCGACCGCGACACCGAGGCCGAGATCCTGGAGTCGATCCGCCGCCTGGCCCGCGGCCGCACCGTGGTGGTGGCGACGCACAGCCCGGCGGCGATGGCGATCGCCGACCGCCGGATCCTGCTGGACCAGGGCCGGGTGCAGGCGGAGGCCGCGTGATGGATCGCCGCGACGATCGCCCCCTCCTCGCCATCCTGCGCCTGGCGCGGCCGCAGCGGCGGAAGATGGCCTTCGGCCTGCTGCTGGCCGTCGTCACCGCCCTGTCGGGGCTGGGCCTGCTGGTGCTGTCCGGCTGGTTCATCGCCGCCTCGGCCGTCGCCGGCGCCGTGGCTGCGACCGCCATCGCCTTCAATTTCGCCAGCCCGTCAGCCGGCATCCGCGGCCTGGCCGTGCTGCGCACCGGGTCGCGCTATGCCGAGCGGCTGGTGACGCATGACGCCACCTTCCGCTTTCTCGCGGGCCTGCGAGTCTGGCTGTTCCGCGCCGCCATCCCGCTGGCCCCGGCGCGGCTGGAGGAGCAGCGCGGCGGCGACCTGCTGAACCGCATGACCGCCGACGTCGATTCCCTCGACGCCATCTACCTTCGCGTGATCGTGCCGGCCGTCGTCGCCGTGCTGGCGGTGCTGCTGGTCGGCGGCGTGCTGCTGTGGCTGGACCCGGCGGCAGCGGCAATCGTGGTGGCGCTGGCGCTGCTGGTCGGGGTCGCCCTGCCCTGGGCGATGCAGCGGATCGGCGCGCCGGCCGGCAAGGCGATCGCCCTGGCCACGGCGCGGCTGCGCACCCGCATCGTCGAGGGCGTGCAGGGCCTGGCCGAGCTGAAGGTCTACCAGGCCGACGGCCGCCATGC
>NZ_JANX01001065.1 GCF_000767795.1 Inquilinus limosus MP06
GTCAGCGCCGGGGCGAGGGCGATGCCGTGGCCGGCGGCGCAGGCCGCGACTGCCACAGGATAAGCAACGCTCTCGCCGACGCGCGCGGCCAGCCGCTCCAGCCCGGGCACCGGCCAAGCGGACCGCGAAATGGTCAGGAAGGCGGTGCCCTGGGCCAGGGTCTCGACCTGCCGCTCGCGCGACGCGGCCAGCGCCGCGGCGAGATCGGCAATCTCGGCCAGCCGGTCGTCGTCGCCGGATTCGGCGGCGCGGTGGGCATGGACGAACAGCACGGCGTCGTTCCAGCCGGCGCCGCTGGCCAGCGCATCCTCGATCCAGGCGACCAGGCCGGGCCGGTCGGTGACCCAGCCGGCCTCGTTCGCCCATTCCAGGCCGCTCGAATGGCTGAAGGCGCCGACCGGGTAGGACGGCGACAGCCAGGCCATCAGCCGATAGAGCGCCGGGTCAGCCATGGGAATGCCCATGCACCGCGCCGTGGCCATAGGCGCCGCCCTCCGGGTCGAAGGGCGCCTCGACGGCGGTGACCGTGCCGCCGAGGCCGCGCACCATCTCCTCGATCACATGGTCGGCGCGGATGCGCAGCGCGTCGGGCAGCAGCTGGGTCGGCAGATGCCGGTTGCCGAGATGCCAGGCGATGCGGATCAGCTCCGCCTGGCTGCCGGCCCGGATCTCGACCAGCCGCTCCGGCGCCGCCGTGACCAGCACGAGGCTGTCGTCCTCGCCCCGGAGCGCGTCGCCGTCGCGCAGATGCGCCGCCTCGGACAGGTCGAGCAGCACCACCGTCCCGGCCTCGCCATAGAGCACGATGCGGCGGCGGTGGCGGGAATCGTAGTCCAGAATGACCCGGTCGGAGACGGAGGCAGGGTCGAAGCGGCCGGCCGGCACGACGGCGGTGAAGCGCTTCATGCGGCAGTCCTCCGCGTCCCCTTTTTGAGTCCCCCCTCCCCTTGCGGGAGGGGGCTAGGG
>NZ_JANX01001066.1 GCF_000767795.1 Inquilinus limosus MP06
GATGGCGACATCGGCCAGGGCCCGGCGCACCGACTCCGGCACCGGCGGCGGCCGCAGCCCCGGCACGCGGATGGCGCCGCGGGCATCGACCAGCGCCGCCACGGCGTTGGCCAGGATGGTGGCCGGGTTCGGCAGCAGCCCGCCCCAGTTGCCGGAATGGTGGCTGCCCTCGCGCAGGGTCAGGCGCAGGTCGAAATTGATCACGCCGCGGGTGCCGAGCGCGATCATCGGCCGGCCGGCGTCGAGCCGCGGCCCGTCCGAGGCGATCAGCACGTCGGCGGCCAGCAGGTCGCGGTTCGCGGCGCAGATCTCGTCCAGGCCGGGCGAGCCGATCTCCTCGCTGGTCTCGACCAGGAAGGCCATGTTGAAGCCGAGGCGGCCGCGGGCCTGCAGCACCTGCTCGACCGCGGCGATGTTGATCGAATGCTGGCCCTTGTTGTCGGCGGTGCCGCGGCCGTACCAGCGGTCGCCCTCGACCGTGATCCGCCACGGGTCCAGCCCGGCCCGCCAGCGCTCCGGCGCGCCCAGCACCACGTCGCCATGGCCGTAGCACAGCACGCCGGGCAGGCCGTCGCCCTCCTGCCGTCGGGCGATCAGCGCCGGGGCGTCGGGCGCGGCCGGGTTGGCGACGAGGTGCAGGTCGAAGCCGAGCCGGGCCAGGCTGGGCCCGATCTCGCGCTGCAGGTAGTCGAGCAGCGGCGCACGGTCGGCCGCCTGGCTCTCGGTGCGGATGCCGATGCGGCGGTCGAGATCGGCCTTGAAGCCGCCTTCGTCGAAATAGCGCGCCGCCCCGGCGATCGCCGCGTCCCGTGTCATGTCTGCCTCCGCTGTTCACCACGCCGCACTCTGGGTTGCCTCTCCCGCTTGCAGGAGCTTCCCAGAACACCGCCGTTTGATCCCTTCTATCCTCCCCCTCCCCTTGCGGGAGGGGGTAGGGGAGGGGTATTGGCGCCGATGAATTGATGCT
>NZ_JANX01001067.1 GCF_000767795.1 Inquilinus limosus MP06
GCCGGGGATGCGCCAGGCCAGGGTGTCGAAGCCGTGGCAATGGTCGCACAGCGCCGACCAGCGGGCGGCGCGGGTGCCGCAGGCGTCGCACTCCCAGGCCTCGTCCGGCGCCGCGGTCTGCGCCTTGGCCAGCCAGCTGCGTGCCGCGATCGGGTCGTTGCGCTCCGCCGTCTCCAGATCGGCCAGCAGGCGGTAGACGCGCTGCGACGGCCCGACCTGCTCGGCCTTCAAGAGATGGGTGCGGGCGCTGCCCCACAGCTGGGCCGACAGCTCGGCCTCGGCCAGGGTCACGAGGCCGGTCGCCGAATCCGGCCGCAGCCGCACCAGCTTCTCCAGCCGCTTGACCTTCAGGAGCGTGCCCTCGTCGGCCGGCCCCAGCGCGGCATAGGCGCGGGCGATCTCCGCATGCGGCGCGCGGCCCCAGCTCTTCTCCAGCAGGCGCGCGGCCTGGGAGTCGCGGCCGGTCAGCTGCAGCAGATGGCTTTCCTGCAGCGCCGCCGGCACGAAATCCGGCTCCAGCCCCACCGCCTTGTGGGCGAAGTCCAGGGCCTGCGACAGGTTGCCGGTCGATTCCGCCTCGCGGCCGCGCTCGACCAGGATGCGGGTCTTGTAGCGCCGCCCGTCCTCGGCCGAGATCGCCTTGACCCGCACGGAATGGGCCAGGCTCAGCTGGGCATCGGCCCAGCGGTGCTGCGCCACCTCCAGGTCGAAGCAGGCGCGATGGGTCCAGGCCGCGTCCGGCCGCAGCGACCGGGCGCGCTGCGCCATCTCCAGCGCCTGCAGCGAATCCTTGTGGCGCAGCGACTGGTTCAAGAGGCCGCGCAGGCCCAGGAACTCCATGTCCGGCCGGCGCAGCATCGCCTCGAAATAGCGGGTGGCGGCGGTGTCGTCGCCGGCCAGCTGCGCCGCCTGGGCGGACAGCAGCAGGGTCAGCGGCGGCTCGTCCAGCAGCACGTCGGCCTT
>NZ_JANX01001068.1 GCF_000767795.1 Inquilinus limosus MP06
CCAATGGCGGGCGGGTGCTGTTCTTCCGCGACGTCGCCAGCGTCGTCATGGACCTCAACGATGTCGAGCGCATCGAATTCCACGCCCTGGGCGGGACCGACCGCGTCATCGTCAACGACCTGACCGGCACCGACGTGACCCGGGTGACGGTGGATCTGGAAGGCGTGCTGGATGGCGGGGCCGGCGACGGCCAGGCCGATGTCGTGACCGCCAATGGCTCCGCGGCCGCCGAGACCGTGACCCTGAGCCTGTCCGGCACCGCGGTGGTCGCGAACGGGCTGGCCGCGCAGCTCGTCGTCGAGCATGCCGAGACCTCGGACCGGCTGGTCGTCAACGGCCTGGACGGCAACGACCGGATCGACGCGCGGGCCCAGGCGACGGCGGCGATGGCCCTGACCCTGGATGGCGGCGTCGGCAACGATGCGCTCTTCGGCGCCGCCGGGGCGGACCTGCTGCTGGGCGGCGACGGCGACGACCTGGTGGTCGGCGGCCGCGGCAACGACGTCGCCTTCCTGGGCGCCGGCAACGACACCTTTGCCTGGGTCCCCGGCGACGGCAGCGACACGGTCGAGGGCCAGGCCGGCACCGACGATCTGAGTGTCACCGGGAGCGCCGCCAACGAGACCTTCGGCATCGCGGCCAATGGCGGCCGGGTCCTGTTCGTCCGCGATGTCGGCTCCGTCGTCCTGGACCTGGACGATGTCGAGCGCATCCAGCTCAAGGCGCTGGGCGGCGCCGACACCATCGCGGTGCACGACCTGACCGGAACCGACATCATCCGGGTCGGCATCGACCTGGCCGGGACCACCCCCGCGGCCGGTGACGGCGCGGCCGACGCTGTGAGCGTGGACGGCACCGTCGGCGCCGACATCATCTCGCTCTCCTCCTCGGGCAGCGATATCGGCATCGGCGGCCTCGTGGCGACGGTGGTTGTGCAGCGCACCGAGGCGATCGACC
>NZ_JANX01001069.1 GCF_000767795.1 Inquilinus limosus MP06
ATTCCAGTGCATCGCCAGGAAGGCCTGGCCCGGCGCCTGGTCGGGCGTGATCCGGACCCGGGCGAGGGCGCGGCCCCAGCCGCTTCTCAGCCGCGCCAGGTCGCCCTCGGCCAGGTTATGGCGGCGGGCGTCGTCGGGATGCAGCTCGACCGCCGGCTCCGGGCTGTTGGCGGCCAGGCGCGGGACCGCCCCGGTGCGGGTCATGGTATGCCACTGGTCGCGCAGCCGGCCGGTGTTCAGCAGCATCGGCCGGTCGCGGTCCGGGCGATGCGCCGGCGGGCGGTGCCGCACCGGCACGAAGCGGGCGCGGCCGTCCGGCGTCGGAAAGCGGCCATCGGCGAACAGCCGCGTCGTGCCCAGCCGTCGGCCCTCGGGAACCGGCCACTGCACCGGTTCCAGCGCGTCATAAGCCTCCCGGTCCAGCCCGGCCAGGGCGCCGATGTCGAAGGCGCGCCCGCCGTCATTCTCGAAGGCGGACAGGGCGGCGTGCTCGCGGAAGATCGCGGCCGGGTCCTCATAGGGGAAGGCGGCGGCAAAGCCCATGCGGCGCGCCACCTGGGTGACGATCCACCAGTCCGGCCGGGCCCGGCCGGGCAGGGGGCGGAAGCGGCGCTGGCGCGAGATCCGGCGCTCGGAATTGGTGACGGTGCCGTCCTTCTCTCCCCAGCCGGCGGCGGGCAGCAGCACATCGGCCAGGCGGGCGGTGTCGGTCTCGGCGGTGACGTCGGAGACGACGACCAGCTCGCAGCGGGCCAGGCCGCGGCGCAGCCGCTCGGCGTCCGGCACGCTGACGGCCGGGTTGGTCGCCATGATCCACAGCGCCTTGATCCGGCCGGCGGCGACGGCGTCGAACAGCTCCACCGCCTTCAGCCCCGGGCGCTCGGCCAGCCGCGGCGCCCGCCAGAAGCGGCGCAGCCGGTCGCGCGCCGCCGGGTCCTCGAAGCCCATATGGGC
>NZ_JANX01001070.1 GCF_000767795.1 Inquilinus limosus MP06
GCTGCGCCGCCTCGCCGGCCTCGACCGCCAGGCCGCCGCCGACCGCCTGCACCGGATCTGCCGAGGGGACAGCCATGGCTGACGACCGCACCGCCGCTTTGCGCGCCCGCCGCGACCGGCTGCTGGGGCCGGCCTATCGCCTGTTCTACGACGAGCCGCTGCATGTCGTGCGCGGCGAGGGCGTCTGGCTGCACGGCGCCGATGGCGAGCGCTATCTCGACGCTTACAACAATGTCGCCTCGGTCGGACATTGCCATCCGCATGTCGTCGCCGCCCTGGCGCGGCAGGCGGCGGTGCTGAACACCCACACCCGTTATCTGTCGGAGGGCGTGCTCGACTATGCCGAGCGTCTCCTGACGACCTTCCCGCCGGAGATCGGCCATGTGATGTTCACCTGCACCGGCAGCGAGGCCAACGACCTGGCGCTGCGGGTGGCGCGCGCCGTCACCGGCGGCACCGGCGTGATCGTCACCGATTGGGCCTATCACGGCGTCACCGTGGCGCTGGCGGAGATGTCGCCCTCGCTCGGCAGCGCGGTGCGGGTCGGCGACCACGTCCGCCTTGTCGCGGCGCCGGATGCCTATCGTGGCGATGCTGACGTCGGCGCGGCCTTCGGCGCGAGGGTGACCGCGGCGATCGAGGACATGCGGCAGGCCGGCATCGTGCCGGCGGCGCTGCTGGTCGACACCATCTTCTCCAGCGACGGCGTCTTCGCCGACCCGCCCGGCTTCCTGGCCCCGGCCGCGGCGGCGATGCGGGCGGCGGGCGGGCTGGTGATCGCCGACGAGGTGCAGCCCGGTTTCGGCCGCACCGGCGGCATGTGGGGCTTCGCCCGGCACGGCTTCGTGCCCGACATGGTCACCATGGGCAAGCCGATGGGCGACGGCCACCCGATCGCCGGCATGGCGGCGCGGCCGGAGGTGCTGGCCGAGTTCGGCCGGCGCACCCGCTAC
>NZ_JANX01001071.1 GCF_000767795.1 Inquilinus limosus MP06
TGGGCGGTGTTCGCCGCGATCGGCATCCCCCTGTTCGTCGCCGTGGTCTGGCTGGCCGGGCCGGTCGGGCGCGACCGGGCGCTGGGCGAGATCGCGCGCTCGGCCGATGCGGCCCTCGGCTTGCACGTCGCCATGCTGCGCAGCGAGCTGGAGAAGCAGCGCTCCCTGCCCTTCGTCCTGGCGCAGGACCCGGATGTGCGCGCGGCGCTGACCGCGTCCAATGACCGGCAGCGGCTGGACGGGATCAACGCCAAGTTCGAGGCGCTGAGCCAGGGCACGCGGGCGGCGGTGATCTACCTGCTGGACCGTGGCGGCACCGCCATCGCCGCCAGCAACTGGCGCGAGCCGGTCAGCTTCGTCGGCCAGCACTACGCCTTCCGCGCCTATTACCAGCGCGCGGTGGAGGCCGGCTCGGCCGAGTTCTTCGCCATGGGCACGATGAGCCGCAAGCCCGGCTCCTACCTGTCGCGCCGGATCGACGGGCCGAACGGCCTCCTCGGCGTGATCGTGGTCAAGGTCGAGTTCGACGACATGGAAGCGGCCTGGGCCCGCTTCGCCGAGAGCGCCTTCGTCACCGATGAGCGCAATGTCGTGCTTCTGACCGATGTACCGGACTGGCGCTTCCGCAGCTCCGGCCCGCTGTCGGAGGCCGAGCGCGCTTCGGTGCGCGAGAGCCTGCAATATGGCGGCGCGCCGCTGGACCCGCTGCCGATCGCGCCGGACACCACCGCGGCCTGGCCCGATGTGGTGACCGCGACCTTGCCGGAGGCGCGGATGCCCGGGCGCTTCCTGGCCGTCACGGCACCGGTGCCGACCACCGGCTGGACCCTGCACCTGCTGGCGCCGACCTCGCCCACGGTCGGCCGCGCCATGACCGACACGCGGCTGATCGCCGGGCTGGTGACGCTGCTGGCTCTGGCCGCCGCCGCGGCGCTGCTGTACCGCCGCAAC
>NZ_JANX01001072.1 GCF_000767795.1 Inquilinus limosus MP06
CCGAAAGCCGGGCGGCGGCGCGGCTGTCGGGCTTCACCGCGGCCCTGGCCGAGGCCGGCGCGGCCCCGCCCGAGATCGAGACCCCGGCCGACCTGTCGATCGAGGCCGGGCGGGTCTCGCTCGACCGGCTGCTGGCCCGCGCCCCGGACCTCGACGGCGTGTTCTTCGCCACCGACGTCATGGCGGTGGGCGGGCTGCTGGAATGCCAGAGCCGCGGCATCGACGTGCCCGGCCGCATCGCTATCGTCGGCCTCGGCGATCTCGAGATCGGCCGGCAGCTGCGGCCGGCCCTGACCACGGTCCGGATTCCGGCCTACGGGATGGGTCGCCGCGCCGGCGAGCTGATCCTGGCCCGGCTGGGCAAGGGCGCAGCGCCGCGGGAGGGCCAGGTCATCGACCTCGGCTTCTCCCTGATCTGGCGCCAGTCGAGCTGAAGCCCTACCAGTCCAGCCGGACGTCGCGGCCGGTGGCGGAGCTCTCGATCGCGGCCTCGATCACCCGGATCACGTCGCGGCCGTCGCGCGGGTCGACCGGCGGCGCGGCGCCGTCGCGCATCGCGGCGGCGAAGCCGTCATAGAAGGCGCCGTAGCGGCCGGGCGCGATCGCCAGGCGCTGCGGCTCCGGCTTCCCCGTCTCCTGCCCCACCGTCAGCCAGCCGGTCTCCGGCTCCGTCTGCACGGTGCCGGCGCGCAGATGGTCCTCCTGCGGGTCGATCTCCATCTTGCGGAAGGTGGCGCGGTCGCCCTGCACCACCAGCCGGGCCCCCGGCTCCGCCACCAGGATGCGGCAGCGCAGCAGGGCTCGCGTCGGGCCGAAGCCGAGGGTGAAGATCGCATCGTCCACCGCCTCGGCGCCGGGGCGGATGGCGCGCAGTTCCGCCCGCACGAATTCCGGCCGGCCGAACAGCACCAGCGCCTGGTCGATCAGATGCGAGCCCAGGTCGTAA
>NZ_JANX01001073.1 GCF_000767795.1 Inquilinus limosus MP06
GGAGGACCTGCCGCCGCGGCTGAAGCGGCTGGCGGCCGGCCCGGTGTCGCTGGCGCCTTTGCCGTCGCTGGCCGGGCTCGATCCGCTGGCGATCGCCTTCCCGGCCGATGGTGCTGCGGTGGAGCGGCCGCATGAGGGCGACCGCTTCGGCTCGCTGTCCCTGGTCGCCACCGGCGGGCGCCGGCCGTTCCTGTGGATGGTCGACGGAAGGCCGATCCCGTCCTCGCCGCTGAAGCGCGACGCCGACTGGACGCCGCCCGGCCCGGGCGCGGCCCAGATCACCGTGATCGACGCCACGGGGGCGACGGCGACGGCGCGGGTGTGGCTGCGCTGAGGGGCTGACACTCCCCATTGCTGCGCGAATTCCTATCGGCAGCCCTGCGCCGCCGCGATGGGTCCATCATTTGCCGGTGTCGGTCAGGGACCATATAGTAAGGCAGTTTACAGTCAGGTCGTTTAGTCCTCAATGAGCGAGATCAAGCCTCTCGTCAGCCTCTACACCTTGATCAAGGATCTCGATCAGCTGCTGCGCCGCCGCTTCGACGAGCGGGTGCGCGCGGCCGGTCTCGATCTCACCCGGCCGCAGTACCGGGTTCTGATCATGCTCGACCGCAACCCCGGCATCACCCAGGCGCGCCTGGCCGAGCTGCTGGACGTCGAGAAGATGACGGTCACCGGCCTGATCGACCGGATGGAGACCCGGGGCTGGGTCGAGCGCCGGCGGGACCCGAACGACCGGCGCGCCCATTCGCTGCATCTGCTGCCGCCCGCCCGGCCGATCGTCGACCAGCTCGAGGCCCTGATCGCGCAGTGGCAGGACGACTACAGCGCCCGGCTGCCGGCCGAGGTCATGGCCCGGCTGATCGGCGACCTGCAGATCCTCAAGACCAAGCTGATCTCCGATTCTGACGAACCGGCGGCCGATGCCGCCAAGCGGTGCTGAGACAT
>NZ_JANX01001074.1 GCF_000767795.1 Inquilinus limosus MP06
TGACCCCCCTCCCGCAAGGGGAGGGGGAGGATAGTAGCGGCCGGGCTGCTCGGATTGGCCCTCGTTACGGAACCCGCCCAGGCCCGGCCACATCGCATCGTCTCGCTCAACCTCTGCGCCGATGCGCTGGTGCTGCGCCTGGCCGACCGCGCCGACGTGCAGTCGGTGACCTGGCTGGCACGCGACCCGGAGAACTCGGTGGTGGCGGTGGAGGCCGCCTCGGTGCCGGTCAACCACGCGCTGGCGGAGGAGGTGGCGGCGCTGAAGCCTGACCTGGTCGTGGTCGGCGCCTTCACCGCCCGCAGCACGGTGGCGGTGCTGCGCCGCCTGGGCATGCCGATCCTGGAACTCGGCGTGCCGCGGGACATCGACGGCATCCGCGGCCAGATCCGCCAGGTGGCGGCAGCCCTGGGCCAGCCGGAGAGGGGCGAAGCCATGGTCGCGGCGATGGACCGGCGGCTGGCGGCCATCCGGCCGCCGGCGTCGCCGCCGCTGGCGGTGGTGCTGCGCCCGAACGGCTTCACCGCCGGCCGGGGCTCGCTGGTCGACGAGATCCTGCGCCGCGCCGGCGTGCGCAACCTCGCCGCCGAGCAGGGGCTGGAGAATTACGGCGAGATCCCGCTGGAGCGCGTCGCCCTGGCCGGGGTGCGCCTGCTGATCCTGAACCAGCCGGAGAACGGGGCGCCGTCGCTGGGCGAGGCGATGCTGGACCACCCGGTCCTGTCCGCTCTGCCGGATCTGCGCCTGGTGCGGGTGCCGCCACGGCTGTGGACCTGCGGCGGGCCCGAGGTGGCCGACGCCGCCGCCCTGATCGCCGCTGCCGCCCGCGCGGCGGAGGGGCAGGGGTCGTGATGAAGCCGGACGCGTTGCCTCTCCCGCTTGCGGGAGAGGTCGGGCTCGCGAAGCGAGACCGGGTGAGGGGATTTTGTCGAGGCCGGGGCCA
>NZ_JANX01001075.1 GCF_000767795.1 Inquilinus limosus MP06
GCGCTCTGGCCGCCGCGCGTCTTCAGCAGCAGGAGCAGCCGCTCCGCCGCCGTCGCCGGCTCCCGGGGATTATTGTCAAAGTCCATGCTTTGAAAATAAACGGCTGGCCGCCAGGCTGCAAGCGTGAGATCGCCCCGCCGCCGCGTCATGGCTGGTCATCGCGACGGTCGCTTCCGCTGTGCGGGCGGATGCGCCGAAGCTGGCATTATGTCATCCCAGCTTCGAATCGACGCATCCGAGATGAGCGACCCGGTCTGCCGCCGGATGCGGCCGGAGGATGCCGAAGCGCTGACGGCGCTGCTGGCGGCGGCTTTTGGCAATCCGCGCTTCGGCCCGACCGTGGCCCGGCTGTCGGGCATGTCCAACGCGGTGATCCATGTGCTGGAGGCGGACGGCGCCATCCGCGCCGCGGCGGCGGTGGTCGATTACGGCCGCGCGGCCTATCTCGGCATCGTCGGCACCGACCCGGCGATGCAGGGGCGGGGCTTCGGCCGCCGCATCGTCGAGGCGGCGCTGGCGCCGGTGCCGGCCGACCGGGTGATCCTGCTCGACGCCTCGCCCTCCGGCGCGCCGCTCTACGAGAAGCTCGGCTTCGTCGATGTCGACCAGTCGGTGGTGCTGGAGGCGCGGGCGCCGGTCGAGGCGCGGCCGGTGCCCGGCCTGACGGCGATGACGGAAGCCGATCTGCCGGCCGTCATCGTCTATGACGCGGCCGTGTTCGGCGCCGACCGCACAGCCGGACTCGCGGCGCTGTTCGGGGAGCACCCGGACGGCGTGGTCTGCCGCCGCAGCGGGCGGGTGGTCGGCTACGGTCTGCGTCAGCCGGATCGGATCGGCCCGGTGCTGGCGGAGACGCCGGAGACCGCGGCGGCGATCGTCGCGGCGCTCTCCGCCCACGCGCCCGACGGGCCGCTGACGATCACCGTGCCCTACTAGA
>NZ_JANX01001076.1 GCF_000767795.1 Inquilinus limosus MP06
GGCGACCCGCCGCTCGGTCCGGGAGTATCTCGACACGCTGGACGAGGCGGCCTGGGGTGCTGCCAGCGAGGCCAAGCCCAAGTTCGTCTCGCGGTCGGATCCGGCCGCGCAGTGAACAGGAGCGCTGAAGGGCCACGCCTTCTTCGCCTATGCCACCAACTATCCTGATCGACGTCGACCACGCGATCATCGTCGATGTCGAGGCGAGCCGTGCCATCCGCCAGGCGGAGGTCGGTGCCGCCCGCACCATGGTCGACCGCACCCGCGACCGCTTCGGTCTTTATCCCGAGCGGCTGGCCGCCGACAGCGCCTATGGCTGGTCCATGAGCGCGGGATCGAGCCTCACATCCCGGTCTTCGACAGATCCGAGCGCAGCGACGGCACCTTCGAGAAGGCGGACTTCACCTACGACCACCAGGCCGACGCCTACATCTGTCCGGCCGGGAAGCCACTCAGGCCGCGCCAGGTCGTCTATCGGACGCCGCGCCCGCTCGTCGACGCGAACGGCATGATCCGCTATCGCGCCAGCAAGCTGGACTGCGACGCCTGCGCGCTGAAGCCGCGCTGCTGCCCGAACACGCCTGCCCGCAAGGTCCCCCGCTCGATCCACGAAGGCGCTCGCGACATGGCGCGCGACATCGCCGCCACCGACGCCTATGCCACCTCGTGCCGCGAGCGGAAGAAGGTCGAGATGCTGTTCGCCCACCTCAAGCGCATCCTCAAGCTCGACCGCTTGCGGCTGAGAGGGCCGAACGGCGCCCGCGACGAATTCCACCTCGCCGCCGCCGCCCAGAACCTCCGAAAGCTCGCCAAGCTCATCCCGATGCCGACGCCCGTCCCGGCCTGAGAGGCCTCAGGCTTCCACGCGTCCTGGTCACCGTCGCGTCAACCGCTCTCCGCTGCCGACTTCTTCAACGGAATC
>NZ_JANX01001077.1 GCF_000767795.1 Inquilinus limosus MP06
CGAGGCGGTGACGATCCGACGACCCGGCCACGGCCAAGCGGCACGGCTTGGCGCTGGTGACCGAGGACGCAAGGTCACGGCCTGCAGCTCGGCGCCTCGATCCGCGACAACCTGGCCCTGCCCTCGCTCCCCGTGCTCGCGCGCCTCGGCCTGCGCCGCTTCGGGCGGGAGTCGGAGCTGGCGCGCGGCACCATCGGCCGGCTCGGCGTGCGCTGCACCGGGCCGCTTCAGCCGGCGGGGCGCCTGTCCGGCGGCAACCAGCAGAAGGTGGTGATCGGCAAGTGGCTGGCCACCGCCCCGCGGGTGCTGCTGCTGGACGAGCCGACCCGCGGCATCGATGTCGGCGCCAAGAAGGAGATCTACGACCTGGTCTTCGCCCTGGCCGACCAGGGCATCGCCATCCTGCTCGTCTCCTCCGAGCTGCCGGAACTCCTGCTGCTCGCCGACCGCGTCCTGGTGATGTGCGAGGGCCGGCAGACCGGCCTGCTGTCCCGTGCCGCGGCCAGCCAGGAGGCGATCATGGAGCTCGCCTCTCCCCGTTCCGCCCCGATCCTGTCCGAGGCCGTGTCATGACCGTGCTGCGCCTGCTGTCCCGCACCAAGCTGTATTGGGGCCTGCTGGTCATCCTCCTGATCGGCATCGCCTTCTCGCCGGTCAGCGGCAGCGGCCGCAACATCTTCCTGTCCTACGGCAACCTGACCGACGTGCTGCGCCAGGTGTCGATCACCGGCCTGGTCGCCGTCGGCATGACGGTGGTGATCCTGATCGCCGGCATCGACCTGTCGGTCGGGTCGGTGATGGCCTTCGGCACGGTGCTGAGCGCGACGCTGCTGACCCAGGATGGCTGGACCAGCTCCGCCGGCGTCGCCGTGCCGGCGGCGATCCTCGTCGCCTTCTTCGCCATCTTCCTGCTGG
>NZ_JANX01001078.1 GCF_000767795.1 Inquilinus limosus MP06
CTCTCCGGCCGCGCCGCCTTCCTCGTCGGTGACTGGGCGACGGCCCTGGCCGGCCGCTTCGACCTGGTCCTGTCCAACCCGCCCTACATCCCGGAGGCCGACATCGCGGCGCTGGAGCCGGAGGTGCGCGAGCACGATCCGCGCCTGGCCCTGTCCGGCGGCGCCGACGGGCTCGACGCCTACCGGGCCCTGGCGGCGGCGTTGCCGGCCCTGCTGGCGCCGGGCGGCACCGCGGTGGTCGAGCTCGGCATCGGCCAGGCGGCCGATGTGGCGGCGCTCTTCCGCGGCGCCGGTCTTGACATCGCCGGCACGGCGCACGATCTGGCAGGCATAGCGCGTTGCGTGATCGCGACGTCGCGGTAAAAAAGCATTGGCCCGACGCCTGATTGCCGTTAGGGTCCCCTTATTCCGTCATTTCCGGGCTTGACCGCTTGAGGCGGCCGCCATTCCGGCGCTGGAAGCGACGATGACGCTGGGCCCGGCCGCATCAGGCGGCGGCGAGGGACGGCAGCGCGGAAACAGCGATCTGCAGAAGCAAGGCTGATGAGACCAGGACCGAATTCGCGGCGTGCGCGCGGCAGGAACGGCGGCGGTGGAGGTGGCGGCGGTGGCGGCCAGCAGCGCCGGCCGAACGCACTGCCCAACCGCAACCAGACCATCGACAGCAACGGGCCGGACATCCGCATCCGCGGCAACGTCTTCCAGGTCTACGACAAGTATATGGGGCTGGCGCGCGACGCCCAGGCGTCGGGCGACCGCGTCATGGCCGAGAACTACCAGCAGCATGCGGAGCATTATGTCCGCATCATCAACGCCATGAACGAGGCCTATGGCCAGCCGCAGCACCAGCCGGGCGGCGGCCAGGACACCGGCCGCGAGCAGCCGGGCGTCGATGCCGACTACGATCCGCT
>NZ_JANX01001079.1 GCF_000767795.1 Inquilinus limosus MP06
GGTCCCGGCCAGCACCTCGGCCTTGCTGCGCAGCAGCGCCGGCCGGAAATGCGCGGTGAAGCGCGCCGGGGCCGGGGTCGGCACGCCGCCCTCCAGCGGCCGGCCCTCGGCCTTCCAGGCCGGCAGCCCGCCATCCAGCACCGCCACGCCGTCATGGCCGAAGGCGCGCAGCATCCACCAGGCGCGGGCGGCGCTCATCAGCCCGTGCACGTCGTAGCAGACGACGAAGCTGTCATTGCCGATGCCGAGCGCCGCCACCCGCTCGGCGAACAGCTCCGGCGGCGGCAGCATGTGCGGCAGGCCGCCGGGCGCCTTGCTCTCCGGCGCCGCGATGTCATCGACATCGAAGAGCACCGCGCCGGGGATGTGCGCTTCGGCGAACTCGGCTGCGGCGTCGCGATTGGTGCCCGGCAGGTGGTAGGTGGCGTCGACGATGCGGACATCCGGATCGTTCAGATGGTCGGCCAGCCAGGATGTCGAGACGATGGTGTTCATGCTTCGCCTGCGAAGGTGAGGACGACCCGGCGGTTCTGCTTGCCCTTGTTCTCGATCTTGGCGACCGTCAGCGCGCCGATCTCCGAGGTGTTGCGGACATGGGTGCCGCCGCAGGGCTGCAGGTCGACTGGGCTCGCCGCATCGCCGATCCGCACCAGCCGCACCCGGCCGAAGCCGCTCGGCGGCTTCACCGACATGGTGCGCACCAGCTCCGGCCGCGCCGCCATCTCCTCATCGGTGATCCATTCGGTCTCGATCGGCAGGGCGGCCGCCACCAGCTCGTTCAGCTTGGCGGTGATCGCCCCGGCGTCCAGCGCGTCGCCCGGCAGGTTGAAGTCCAGGCGGCTGCGCTCGGCGCCGATCTGGCCGCCGGTGACGTCGCCGGGCACCGCGACGCACAGCAGGT
>NZ_JANX01001080.1 GCF_000767795.1 Inquilinus limosus MP06
GAGGGCGTCGAGGCCGGGACCAGCCCTCACCCGGCCGTCCTGCGGACGTCCGACCTCTCCCGCGTCCGGCGGGAGAGGCAATGCGAAGACGCTCGACGTTCTCTCAGCCCGCTTGGAAGCCTGAGGTGATCCAACCTCAATTCATTCCGCTCTAGGCGCTCAGCGGCCCACCGCCAGGCTGGCGACGTCCTGCCATTGCTCCCAGCCGGCAAGCCGCTTCTGGTACTCGGCCCGCATCATCTCCAGATTGTGCGGGCCGAAGAACACCCGCAGCGGCGGCTCGGCCGCGTCGACGACGCGCAGGATGGCCGCGCCGCTGGCGCCCGGATCGGCGAATTCGGCGTCGCGCCAGCGCTGCAGCCGCCCGGCGCGGATCTCGTCATAGGCGGCGATCGGCCCGGCATGCACCATCGACCCGCCCTTCCAGTCGGTGGCGTAGCCGCCGGGCTCGACCAGCGTGACATGGATGCCGGTGCCGGCCAGCTCGCCCTGCAGCGCCTGGCTCAGCCCCTCCAGCGCCCATTTCGAGGCGTGGTACAGGCCCAGCATCGGGAAGGCGTTGACCCCGCCGACCGAGGATATCTGGATGATGTGGCCGGACCCCTGCGCCCGCAGGACCGGCAGCGCCGCCTGGGTCACCCACAGCGCGCCGAACAGGTTGGTCTCGATCTGCGCCCGGGCCTGCGCCTCGCTGACCTCCTCGACCGCGCCGAGCAGGCCGTAGCCGGCGTTGTTGACCACGACGTCCAGCCGGCCGAACCGCTCCCGCGCCGTCGCCACCGCCGCGAAGACGGCGGCCCGGTCGGTCACGTCCAGCCGGATCGGCGCGACCTGGGCGCCGTGGTCGTGCACCAGGCCGCAGAGGCTGGAGATGTCGCGGGCCGTGGCCGCGACCCGGT
>NZ_JANX01001081.1 GCF_000767795.1 Inquilinus limosus MP06
CGGCGCAGCGGCGGCCCGTCCGGCCAGTCGATGCGCCCCTGGTAGCCGGGGTCGAGGCCGCCGAGGATGCGCAGCAGCGTGGTCTTGCCGCGGCCGGACGGGCCGACCAGGGCCACGAACTCGCCGGCCCCGATCGACAGGTCGACGCCGTCCAGCACGTCGCGCGCCACCGGTGCCGTGAAACGCCGGCGGATGCCCTGCAGCGCGACCCCGATCACGGCGACCGCCAGCGGCCGGCGGCGCGGTCCAACGGCTGCAGGATGAAGGCCTCGATCGCCAGGATCACGGCGATGAACACCAGCGTGTAGGCCAGGATCCCGGCAATGTCGAAGAAGTTGAAGAAGCTGCGGATCTGGAAGCCGACGCCGTCCGGCCGGCCCAGCAGCTCGACCACCAGCACGATCTTCCAGGTCAAGGCGAGGCCGGAGCGGGCGGCGGCCATCAGGCTGGGCGCCAGCTGCGGCAGCACGATCCGGCGCAGCACCCGGCCGCGCGGCACGTCGAACAGTTGCGCCATCTCCATCAGCGGCCGGTCCAGCGCCCGGGCGCCCTCGCGGGTGATGGCCACGACCAGCGGCGCCTTGTTGACCGCCACCGCGATCACCGCCGCCCATTCGTTCAGCCCGAACCAGACATAGCAGAGCACGATCGTCACCAGCGCCGGCATGTTCAGCGCGATCACCACCCAGCCGTCGAACAGCTCGTCCAGCAGCCGGCTGCGGCCGAGGGCGATGCCGATGGCGGCGCCGAGCAGCATGGCGGCGGCGAAGGCGGCCAGCACCCGCGCCAAGGTAACGGCGACGTTATACGGCAGGTCGCCCTCGACCATGTGCTGCCAGGCGGAGGCCGCGACCTCGGCCGGCGGCGGCAGCACGGCGCTGTCGGCGAGAAG
>NZ_JANX01001082.1 GCF_000767795.1 Inquilinus limosus MP06
GGGAGAGGGTGAGATCGCTAGCGGCGGCGTCTCGGGGCGCCGGCAAACTCCGGATGCGGGACAACATGAAGCGTCATGTCCTTGCGAGGGGCGGGAACTCCTTTCTGCTGGGACATGAACGTCGTCATCTTGCTCTCCTGGATCGGTCGGCGGCCGCACGATACGGCAAGCGCAGGCTCCAGGCAACCCGGCCGGCCGCCGGGGGCCTCAGGCCTCCATCCGCCGACGGCGGGCCTGCACCGGGTGGCGCGGGTGGCCGGTGGCGTCGTCGGTCTGCCAGGACTGGGACTGGAACTTCAGGAACAGCGCCGCCCAGCGCCCCTGCGGGAAGGCGATCAGCAAAGCGCCGTCCTGGCCGGTGCCGTTGTCGCCGCGGAACCTCTCCTCCGGGCTGCCCTGGTTCATGTGGATGTTGTGCATGCCGCGCGACGGGGCGAAGCCGAAGCCGTGATCGGCCACCGGGTCGGGCCCGAAGGGCTCGCCGAAGGCGTAGAGCATCGCCGCCGGCTCCCCGATCGCGCGGGCGACGATGTGGTCGATCTTCTCGTTCAGGTCGTTGTCCGGCCCAGGCCGGGTGGCCGGCAGCGGCCGCATCCGCGACCGGTCGAACAGCCCGTCCCGGACATAGTCCAGCCCCTCGCCCCTTGGGATCGCGATCAGCCCCGGCGGCAGCCGCTCCAGCCGCTCGGTCACCGGATGCTCGAAATCGGGGTCGAGCACGTATTCCACCAGCGACGGCCAGGACGAGCCCTGGACGTTGACCGCGACCCGGTGATCGCGCGCCCCGTCATCGAGGCGGATGTGGTAGTGGGTCGACCCCTCGGCGGCGAGGCGGCGGTCGGTCGGGCGCCCTTTCAGCACCGCGTAGCGTTCGAGCGCCATCCGCC
>NZ_JANX01001083.1 GCF_000767795.1 Inquilinus limosus MP06
GCGCCGAAGGCGGTGCTGCGGGCCGATCCGAAGAGCTTCGACGATCTGGTGCAGATCGCCTTCGCCCGCGACGTGGTGCTGCACGGCCAGCTGATGAGCGCCGTGCACCTGGTGCATTTCGAGCCGGGGCGACTGGAGTTCCGGCCGCATGATTCGGCGCCGCCGGACTTGGCCAACCGCCTGGGCACCGCGCTGCGCGACTGGACCGGCGAGCGCTGGGTGGTCAGCGTCTCCGGCGCCGAGGGCGCGCCGACGCTGACCCAGCAGGCTCGGACCGACCGCGAGAACGCGCTGGCACAGGCGGCCGAGCACCCGATGGTCAAGGCGGTGATGAGCGCCTTCCCGGGGGCGGTGATCCGCGACCTGCGCAACCCGTTGGAACAGGATGAGGTCGCGGGGCCGGCCGCCGAGCCGGCCCCCGACGCCATCGATGAAGAGGAGCCGCGAGAGGCATGAAGAATCTGGGACAGATGATGAAGCAGGCGCAGGAGATGCAGGCCAAGATGGCCGAGATGCAGTCCCGCCTGGCCGACATCGAGGTTCCGGGCCAGGCCGGCGCCGGCATGATCGCGGTGGTGCTGAACGGCAAGGGCGAGCTGCGCTCGCTCAAGATCGATCCGAAGCTGGTCGACCCGTCCGAGGTGGAGGTGCTGGAAGACCTGATCGTCGCCGCCTTCAACGACGCCAAGAGCAAGGTCGAGGACGCGGTGCAGGCCGAGACCCAGAAGCTGATGGGCGGGCTGAAGCTGCCGCCGGGGATGAAGCTGCCGTTCTGAGCGGCCGCGCCCGACCATGCCCCTTCGCCTCGCCTATATGGGCACGCCGGATTTCGCGGTGCCCGCGCTGCTCGCGCTGATCGATGCCGGGCACGAGATCGCGGCCGTCTA
>NZ_JANX01001084.1 GCF_000767795.1 Inquilinus limosus MP06
GCCAGCGCATAGGCGGCGCGGCCGGACGCCGCCTCGTCGGCCGCGGCGACGGCGCAGGACGCGGCGGCGATCGACGCTGCCCAGGTCTGCGGCCCGATCGGACAGGAGGTGTCGGCCGTGTACCAGCCGAGCCTGCCGACGATGGTGCCGGACGGCCTGGCGCCCTGGGCCAGCATCTCCAGGCTCGGATGGATGTTCGCCACCAGCTCGGGCCCATGGTCGGGCAGTGCCGACCACTCCGCCCAGGCCTGCTCCAGGAAGTCGAGATAGTCGGGCGCATGGACCGACTGCAGCACGGCCCGATCGGCGGCCGGCGGCTCGACCACCTCGAGCTTCATGTCATGCACCGCGGCCAGCAGCGCCTCGGCCCGGGCCGGCACCTCGAAGTTGCGGCGCAGCTGCCCGCGCTGCAGGAAGAATTGCGGCGCGTGGCTGCGCTGGATGTCGTTCCAGAAGACCTTCATCTCACCGTCCCGTTCGTCGAAGGACGCCGCGACGGTCTCGTCCGCCACGGAGTCGCCGCCGCATCGTGCCGGGACTGGCGGCGATCGACCACGGGAATCTGGGGAGGCCCGCGCCCGGGCCTCCCGGTCCTTCCGGCTACAGCATGAAATCCGCCGCCGTCAGGGCGTGGTCGGCGGTGACGTTGATGGCGAAGTCGGGCGCCTTGTCGCCGTTGGCGTCGACATAGACCACCTGGATCGACCCCGCCGTCACCACCCGCAGCTCCCCGGCGTGGCGGGTGAAGTCGCCGGTGTCGAAGGTGAACGCCGTGTCGCCGTTGCCGGCATTGCCATCCGCATCGATCGCCGACAGGTCGATCCTGTCCCCGGTCGAGAAGTCGGTGATGCCGTCCTTGCCGATGCCCGACACGGCGCTGTCGG
>NZ_JANX01001085.1 GCF_000767795.1 Inquilinus limosus MP06
CGATGCGCGGCCGCGGCCTGGGCGACTATGCCGAGCGGCTGCTGGTGGCGCTGGACGTCGCCGAGCGGATCTTCGGCCAGCTGATTGCCCTGTCGGATCTGCGCCAGCATGCCGGCCCGGCCGGGGACCGGCGGCGGCTGGAGGAGCGCCAGGCCCTGCGCCGCCCTGGCGCTGACGCTGTACCGCCGCGCCCGGTCCTTCGACACCGGTCCTGGCGAGAGTCGCCGGGGCCGCAACGGTCGCTGGACCGGCTGGCCCTGCTGGCGGGGCGGATGGAGGGCCCGGTCGCGGCCGGGCTGGCCCGGATCGTCGAGGAGATCCGCGCCACCGGCAACGCCCGCCCTGCCCCGGGATGGGATCAGGCGGCCGCCACCTCCCGCGGCATCGCGGCCCGGCTGGCGCCGCTGCGCGCCCATCTGAACCCGCGATCCGAGATCCTGCGCCACGCATTGCGCGCCGCCGTCGCCACCACCGCGGCGGTGCTGCTGAGCCACGCGCTGGGCTTCGCCTATTCCTACTGGATGGCGATCGCGACCGTGCTGGTGCTGCAGCCCTCGGTGGCCACCACCTGGCCGCGGGCGCTGGAGCGGGCGGTCGGCAGCGTGCTGGGCGGCGTGCTGGCCGGCGCTGCTCGGGCCTGGTGCCTCCACACACCGCTGGCCATCACCGCCGCGGTGTTCCCGCTGGCGATCGCGACCATGGCGGTTCGCTCGGTCAATTACGGCCTGTTCGTCTTCTTCCTGACCCGCTCTTCGTGCTGGTGGTCGAGCTGTCGCAGCCGGGCGCGAGCGAATGGGCCCTGGCCGGGATGCGGGCGCTGAACAACGTGCTGGGCAGCTTCATCGGCGTGCTCGGCGGCCTCTTGCTGTGGCCGAGC
>NZ_JANX01001086.1 GCF_000767795.1 Inquilinus limosus MP06
GGTGACCGCCGCCCAGTCGCCGGCCGCCACCTCGGCCTTGCCGGCGATCCAGGTGCCGCCGACCACCGCCACGTTCGGCAGCGACAGATAGGCCCGCAGGTTGGATTCGCGCACGCCGCCGGTCGGGCAGAAGCGCA
Source organism: Inquilinus limosus MP06 (assembly GCF_000767795.1). Lineage (GTDB taxonomy): Bacteria > Pseudomonadota > Alphaproteobacteria > DSM-16000 > Inquilinaceae > Inquilinus > Inquilinus limosus_E. The sequence continues at coordinate 138 of NZ_JANX01001086.1, forward strand.
TGCCGGCGAAGGGGCCGGCCAGGGCGGCCAGCGCCGACTGGCCGCCATAGATCTCGGCCGGGAAGAACTTCAGCACGCCGTAGCCGAGGTCGCGCGCGGCCATGATCTCCGACGGGGTCACCGCGCCGGGCAGGAAGGGAAAGCCCTCCGCCGCCCGTGCCAGCTCCGGCGTCAGGCCCGGGCTGACGCCGAACACGGCACCGGCCTTGCGTGAGGCCTCAAGATCGGCCGGGTTCAGCACCGTGCCGGCGCCGACGATCGCGTCCGGCACCTCGGTGGCCATGGCGGCGATGACGTCGATCGCGGCCTTGGTGCGCAGCGTCACCTCCAGCACCGGCAGGCCGCCATCGACCAAAGCGCGGGCCAGCGGCACCGCCGCCTCCACCGTCTCGACGGTCAGCACGGGGATGATCGGGGCGCGGGCGATGATGGCGTCGACGGTCATGGCGATTCTCGATCGGTCAGCGGTCATTCGGGTTGCGCCGCACCATAGCAAATTGCGACGGCCGGACGAGAGTCATCGCGACGGAAAGGCCGTCTTCATTGCCTTTCCCACAAGCGAGACCTTTTTCAGAAAATCTACCTTCGCCGTCATTGCGAGGAGGCGAAGCCGACGAAGCAATGACGGTGTGGAGTTGTCCCTCGCCCCCTTGATCAGGCCGGGCCGCCCGCGCGCCGGAGTCGAGCGCGTCCAGCGCCGCCTGGCTGCCGGCCACCAGCAGGTCGCTGGCGGCGAGGC
>NZ_JANX01001087.1 GCF_000767795.1 Inquilinus limosus MP06
ACGGCGTGGACCGCATCGCGCTGTGCGGCGGCTTCGCCCTGCCCTGGCGGGCCCGGGTGGCCGCGGCGGTGGCCGGCCGCGCCCTGGTCGGATCGGTCGGCTACGCCTTCGAATCCCTGGCCGGCGTCGCCGCCTACAAGGCCAATTTCGAGGCCGGCAGGCCCTCCCGCGAGGCCCTGATCTCGCTGGAGCCCGGCGCCGACCCGGCCGCCGACCGCAGCGTGCGCGAGGCCGGCGGCCACCACACCACCATGATCGCGGTGCCGGACACCGAGACGGCGGTTCGCATCGCCCGCGGGCTGGTGGCCGACGGCGTGACGCTGATCGAGCTGTTCGGCGATTTCGACAGCGCCGGCACGGCCGCGGTGATCGAGGCCGTGGACGGGCGCAGTCCGGTCGGCTGGGTCGGCTACGGCACCGAATCCCTGGCGGGCTGACCGGGTGCAGCCTGGCCGGGCTTGCCCGGCACGGCGGGCGCGCGCAGAGTCGGCCCATGCCCGCCGAAAGGATCCTGCAGCGCCCGTCGATGGCGGTGTTCGACTACCGGTGCAGCGCCGGCCCGGGCGACCGCCCCTTCACCGAGCTGCATACGGGCCATTCCGTCTCCTATGTCCGGCGCGGCAGCTTCGGCTGCCGCCAGCTGGGCCGGGCGGACGAGCTGGTGGCGGGATCGGTGCTGGTCGGCCATCCGGGCGACGAGTTCACCTGCACCCATGAGCACCACCAGCATGGCGACGAGTGCCTGTCCTTCCATCTGGATCCGGCGCTGGTCGAGTCGATCGGCGACGACTGCGCGGCCTGGCGCGCCGGGGCGGTGCCGCCGCTGCCGGGGCTGATGGTGCTGGGCGAGCTGGCGCAGGCCGTGGCCGAGGGCC
>NZ_JANX01001088.1 GCF_000767795.1 Inquilinus limosus MP06
CACGCCCCGCTGCCGGGCCGAGCGGCCGGCGCTGGAGCCGGTGGGACCGGACGCCGCCGTGGCATGCTTCGAGAGCGCGCGTGTCGCCGACGCACGGGGGGCGGCATGAGCGCGCCGATCCTGGAGATCGCCGGGCTGCACAAGCGCTTCCGGCTGGAGCGGACGGTGGTGGACGCGCTGCGCCGCCGCCCCCATCCCGCCGTGCACGCCCTGAACGGCATCGACCTGGCGGTCCGGCGCGGCGAGACGCTGGGCATCGTCGGCGAATCCGGCAGCGGCAAGTCCACTTTGGCCCGCTGCATCGTCCGGCTGATCGAGCCGGACGAAGGCACCATGCGCTATGACGGCGCCGACATCCGGTCGCTGGAGGGGGCGGCGCGGCGCGCCTTCAACCGCCGGGTGCAGATGGTGTTCCAGGACCCGCGCGGGTCCCTGAACCCGCGCATGACGGTGCGCCAGACCCTGGCCGAGGCGCTGTCGGTGCACCGGATGCGGCCGAAGGCCCAGATCCCGGCCCGCATCGCCGAGCTCTTGGACCTGGTGCGGCTGCCGCGCGAGGCGGCGGACCGCTATCCGCACGAATTCTCCGGCGGCCAGCGCCAGCGCATCGGCATCGCCCGCGCGCTGTCGGTCGAGCCGGAATGCCTGATCGCGGACGAGCTGGTTTCCGCCCTCGATGTCTCGGTCCAGGCCCAGGTGGTGAACCTGCTGCTGGAGCTGCAGGAGCGGCTGGGCCTGACCGTGCTGTTCGTGGCGCATGATCTGCGCCTGGTCCGCCACCTGTCGCACCGGGTGGCGGTGATGTATCTCGGCGGGATTGTCGAGACCGGGGAGACCGAGGCGCTGTTCGCGGCGCCGCAGCACCCCTACACC
>NZ_JANX01001089.1 GCF_000767795.1 Inquilinus limosus MP06
GATGCCGCTGCCCAGCGCCACCAGCCGGCGCAGCATGTCGACGAACAGGCCGGAGAAGGCGAGGTTCGACCAGGCCGGCCCGGCGGTGGTGTGGACCAGCACCAGCCAGCCGCGGCCGCGCTTCTCGGCGGTGACGATCGGGGTGCCGTCGGTCAGCCGGGCCCAGGTCTTGTCGGCCAGGTCCGGCGACGGGTCGGCCAGCACCTGGCGCTGGATGCGGACGTCGTCCGGAATGGTCAGGCCCTGGAACGGGGTGGTAGCGGCGAACGGCGCCAGCGGCATCGGCGCGGTCCAGGACATGGCGCCGGACAGGGTGCGGTCGCCGAAGCGCAGCGGCACCGGCACCAGCGGGTCCGGATTGGCGGCCAGGATCGGGCCGGCGAAGCGAATCAGGGCGCCTCCGCCTTCCATCCAGCGCTCCGCGGCCTGGCGGTCGGCCTCGGTCGACAGGGTGCCGTCGGGCAGCAGCAGGGCGGCCAGCCGGTCGGTCGGCTGGGTGCCGCCCAGCAGGTCGGCGACGCTGCCGCGGCGGATCTCGGCGAAAGGCTCCAGCGCCCGCTGCAGATAGTAGTTCTCGGTCAGCAGCGGCTGGGCCCGGGCGGTGTCCTGCGGCGTGGCCAGACCGACCGGCCGGCGGCGCCAGCGCTCGTCGACCAGCACCGTGGCGCCGGCCGTGGTCTCGCTTTCGATCGACACCGCGGTGATGGCGTTGCGCGCGGTCGACGGCAGGTCGAACCGGGCCTCGGCCTGGCGCTGGCCTTCGGGGAAGCGCACCTCGGTGCGGGCCAGCGGGCGCCCGTCCTCGGCCGTGGCGCGCAGCACCAGCGGCACGTCGCCGGCGGCGACGGCGCGTTTCACCGGCACGGTCAGGG
>NZ_JANX01001090.1 GCF_000767795.1 Inquilinus limosus MP06
TAGGTGCGATCGACATTCAGCCTTTCCAGAGCTGAATAGTGCTGAATCAATATGTTCCGGATTTGCTGATTCGGAGCGGACGGATGGGGGTGAAGCGCTACGAGCTGAATGAGGCGCAATGGGCGAGGATCGCTGAGCTTCTGCCCGGCAAGGCGGGCGATCCTGGTCGGACGGGAGCGGATAACCGCTTGTTCGTGAACGGGGTTTTGTGGGTTCTGCGATCCGGCGCCCACTGGCCGGATCTTCCCGAGCGCTACGGCAAGTGGAAGAGCGTGCACAAGCGCTTCACCCGCTGGGCCAAAGCCGGCGTCTGGGAGAGGGTCTTCGCCGAGTTGATCAAGGATAGGGACAACCAGTACCTGATGCTGGACACCACCCTGGTCCGGGTCCACCAGCAGGCGGCGAGCGGCAAAAGGGGGGCCCAGGATCAGGCTCTGGGGCGTTCCCGAGGTGGACTGACGACCAAGATCCACATGGTCTGCGACGGGCTGGGCCGGCCGCTCCGCTTCGCGCTGACCGCCGGCCAGCGCCACGACAGCCTTACCGCCAAAGCCCTCCTCGACGGCTTTCAGGCCAAGACCGTGCTCGCCGACAAGGCCTATGACAGCAACGACTTGCGTGCCTTCATCGACGAGATCGGGGCCGAGGCGGTGATCCCCTCAAACCGCTCGCGCAAGGTGCTGATCCCGCATGACGAGATCGCCTACAAGGACCGCAATCGGATCGAACGCTGCTTCAACAAGCTCAAACACTTCCGCCGCTTCGCAACCCAATACGACCGACGCGCCGCTCACTACATCGCCTTCATCCATCTCGCCGCCATCATCCTCTGGCTGCGCTGAATGTCGATTCGTCCTAGTCC
>NZ_JANX01001091.1 GCF_000767795.1 Inquilinus limosus MP06
CCGATGCCCTGGCACAGCCAGCGCGACGGCATCGCCGAATTCGCCGGCTGGCTGGCGCTGGTCACCGGCACGCTGGGCAAGATGGGCCGCGACCTGTGCCTCCTGGCCCAGACCGAGGTGGCGGAGGTGCGGCCGGGCGCCAGCGGCGGCTCCTCGACCATGCCGCAGAAATCCAACCCGGTGGGGCCGGAGACGCTGGTCGCCCTGGCCCGCTTCAATGCCGGCCTTGTCGGCCAGATCCAGCAGGCGATGCTGCACGAGCATGAGCGCGACGGCAGCGCCTGGCCAGTCGAATGGCTGGCCCTGCCGCAGATGGCCGTGGCCGCCGGCGCGGCGCTGAGCCATGCCCTGGCCGTGGCCGGCAGCCTGGCCGTCGACAAGGCCCGGATGGCCGGGCAGTTCGAGGCCTCGCACGGCCTGCTGCTGGCCGAGGCCGCCAGCTTCGCCCTCGCCGCCCACATGCCGCGGCCGGAGGCGCAGGCGCTGGTGAAGGAGGCCGCCGCCAAGGCCACCGCCACCGGCCGCCATTTGTTCGAGCTGCTGGCCGAGATGTCCGAGGCGCCGGTCGACTGGCGCGCCTTGCGCGACCCCGCCCGCCACCTCGGCGCGGCGGATGCCTTCATCGACCGGGTGCTGGCTGGGGCAAGGAAGAGCTGACGCGTTGCCTCTCCTGCTCAGAGGGACCCGTTTCAGAACACCGCCGCTTGGGCCGGCCTATCCCCTTCTATCCTCCCCCTCCCCTTGCGGGAGGGGGTAGGGGGAGGGATATTGGCGCCGGCGAGATCGATGTTGAATGTCGCCGCCGGCCCCGCAGAAATCCTGGCCAATTTCACGCCGGTGCTCGCCATCGACAGCCCC
>NZ_JANX01001092.1 GCF_000767795.1 Inquilinus limosus MP06
GCGATGTGCTCCGCGGCGGCGCCGGGGCCGACCGGCTCGACGGCGGCGAGGGCGCCGACACCGCCAGCTACCACGCCAGCAGCGCTGCGGTGTCGGTCGACCTGTCGACCGGCAAGGGCAGCGGCGGCGATGCCCAGGGCGATGTCCTGATCTCGATTGAGAACCTGTCCGGCAGCAGCGGCAACGACAGGCTCACCGGCAATGCCGGCGTCAACACGCTGCAGGGCTGGAACGGCAACGACGTGCTCACCGGGGCCGGCGGTCGGGATACATTGACCGGCGGCGCCGGGGCGGACCGCTTCGTCTATGGCGGCACGGCCCAGAGCCCGGTCGGGGCGGGTGCCGACCGGATCACCGATTTCAGCCATGCCCAGGGCGATCGGATCGACCTGTCGGCGATCGATGCGAATGCCGGTGCGGCGGGGAACCAGGCCTTCCGCTTCATCGGCACCGGCGCCTACACCCGCCATGCCGGCGAGCTGCGCTACGCCGCCTCGGGGGAGGTCACCACGATCGCCGGCGACATCAATGGCGACGGCACGTCCGATTTCCACATCGTCCTCTCCGGCCGGATCACCCTCGCCGCCGCCGACTTCGTGCTGTAGCCGCGGCTGCGGTCGGGGAGGGGAGGCCGCCGCCGGCCAATTCGGCTTGGTGCCCGGCCGGATTTCCGCTTAACTCGCTCCACTCCTCCCCGCACCCCCGCGCCGGTGACGCATGACCTCGCTTGCCGATCTCTCCGCCGTCGATCTCGTCGCCCGCTACCGCGACCGCAGCCTGTCGCCGGTCGAGGTGACCGAGGCGGTGCTGCAGCGGATCGAGGCATGGGAGCCGAAGCTGAACGCGCTC
>NZ_JANX01001093.1 GCF_000767795.1 Inquilinus limosus MP06
CGTCGCATTCCGTGGTCCAGGTCGCGGGGCCGGACACGGCGATCGGCCGGCTGCCGGCGCAGTGGCTGGTGGAGACGCTGGGCGGCCGCGGCGCGGTGGTGATGATGGTGGGGGACCCGGAGATCGGGCCGCTGCTGCGCCGGGCCCGGGCGGCGCGCGAGGTCTTCGCCCTGTCGCCGGGCATCCGCATCCTTGAGACGGTGCACACCGAGATGACGGTCCCGGCCGGCCGCCGCGCCATGGCCGGGCTGATCGAGCGCTGGGGCGACGCCATCGACGGCGTCTGGTGCGACAGCGGCCTGCACGGCGCCGGGTCGATCCAGGCCTGGGTCGATGCCGGATATGACGGAAGGGTGCCGCCGCACACCGGCGGCGACCAGAACGCGGTCTACCAGCTGGCGATCCTGCACGGGGTGAAGCTGGCGGCGATGGACTTCCCGCCGGCGATGGGCATCCGCGCGGTCGAGGCCGCGCTCGACATCCTGGCCGGCCGCACCCTGCCGCGGCGGATCGAGGTGCACACGCCCCTGGTGATCAGCCGGGGGTGGGAGACGGCGTCGGTCCGCGCCGATGTGTCCGTCGAGGACCATGTGCGCTGGGACCGGCCGCCCAGCCTGATCCTGGGCCATGGCATGGGCGAGGATTACGACCCCACGACCTTTGCCGTGGGCAAGGGGGCGGCGGCCGATGGCGGCGCCCGGTCGATCCTGCGCACCCTCGACATCCTGGTCTGGCTCAAGGCGCATGGCGGCGAGGCCGGCATCGCCGACCTGCTGGAGGCGGTGGCCATGCCGCGCTCCTCTCTGCACGACCTGCTGGGGCCGCTGGTGGCGCATGGGCTGCTG
>NZ_JANX01001094.1 GCF_000767795.1 Inquilinus limosus MP06
ACCACCGGCGCCGGCTCCTCCGGCACCGGGCCTTCGCCGAGCGCCTGCCACATCCGGCCGCGATCGGCCGCGCGCTGCGCCCGCTCCGCCACGCCGCCATCGGCATATTGGCCGAGCCCGGCCCGCGCCTCGATATCGGTGCCGCGCCACCAGCCGGCCACTGGCGGCAGGTCGTGGGTCGAGCTCATCGCCACGGCGCCGGCGTCCCAGTACTCGGCCGGCTTGAACCCGTCGCCCTCGCGCTCGAACAGCAGCACCCGCATGCCGGCCACGGCATGGTCGGCCAGCCGGCCGGCGAAGCCCCAGGGCAGGGTGCCCAGATCCTCGCCGATCACCACGGCGCGGTGGCGGTGCGATTCCAGCGCCACCAGCCGCAGCAGGTCCTCCGCCGGATAGGTCAGGTAGGCACCCTCGGTCGGCGCCATGCCGTCCGGCACCAGCCACAGCCGGGCCAGCCCCATGACATGGTCGATGCGGATGCTCCCGGCATGGCGCAGCGTCGCCCGCAGCGTGTCGAGGAACGGCGCGAAGCCGGTCTCCACCATCGCCCGCGGCGAGATGGCCGCGAGGGTCCAGTTCTGGCCGTCGGCGTTGAAGGCGTCGGGCGGCGACCCGATGCTGGCGCCGCCCAGCACGTCCGACGGGCGGCTCCAGGCATGGCTGCCGGTGGCGTCCATGCCGACGGCCAGGTCGGCGATCAGCCCGATGCCGCAGGCCCGCCGACCGGGCCTCGGCCTGGGCCGTGGCGAAGGCGCGGTCGGCCAGCCATTGCAGGAACAGGTGGAAGCGGACCTCCCGGTCCTGCGGCCGCCGCGAACTCCGCCACCGCGGCGCCGGCGGGATC
>NZ_JANX01001095.1 GCF_000767795.1 Inquilinus limosus MP06
CGCTGGACCGCGGCACCTCCGACGATGCCGGCAAGGCGGTGCCGTGGGAGCTGCGGGTGCCGCGTCATGCCGCGATGGTGCTGCTGGGCGACTGCCTGGCCCCGCTGGACGAGTTCGGCGCCTCGGTCGCCGCCTATGCCGCGCGCGGCGTGCGCGGCCATATCCTGCAGGTCCTCGACCCGGCCGAGGCGACGCTGCCCTTCGAGGGCCGCATCCGCTTCGAGGGCATCGAGGAGGTCGAATCGGCGCTGATCCCCCGCGTCCGCTCGGTGCGCGACGCCTATCGCGAGCGCCTGGCCGAGCACCAGGACGGGCTGGCGGCGATCGCCCGCCGCGCCGGCTGGAGCTTCGCCGTGCACCGCACCGACAAATCGGCCGAGGCGGCGTTGCTGAGCCTGTGGGGCGTGATGTCCGGCGCCGCGACCGGCAGGGCCAGATGGTGACGCTCGGCGGCCTCGTGTTCCTGGCGCCCGCCATCCTGGCGGCGCTGATCCTGCTGCCGGTGATCTTCTGGCTGCTGCGGGTGACCCCGCCGGCGCCCCGGCGCCTGAGCTTCCCCGCCATCCGCCTGCTGCTGGGCCTGCAGGCGCAGGAGGAGACGCCGGAGCGGATGCCCTGGTGGCTGCTGCTGATGCGGCTGCTGCTGGCGGCGCTGATCATCGTTGCCCTGGCCCATCCGGTGCTGAACCCCGGCTCCGCCTTGCCCGGCAGCGGCCCGGTGCTGCTGGTGGTCGACAATGGCTGGGCGTCCGGCAAGGGCTGGCCGGAGCGGCAGGAAGCCCTGCGCGACGCCGTCGACAAGGCGGAGCGCGCCGGCCGCGACCTGGTGCTGCTGGC
>NZ_JANX01001096.1 GCF_000767795.1 Inquilinus limosus MP06
GCTTGACCTGGAAGCGGTCGCCGGCGTGCAGCGACTTGACGGTGCCCCAGGGGCGGTAGATCTCGCGGTGGATGACGGCTTCGGGCCGCTTGGCCTGCTTCAGCGCGTCGGTGACGGCCTTGACGTCCTGGACCTGGTCCTTGGCGGCGACCAGCACGGCGTCGTCGGTGGCGATGACGATGGCGTCGTCGAGGCCGATGACGGCGGTGAGGATGCCGTCGGAGCGGACCAGGCAGTTCTTCGAGGCGAAGGCCAGCGCGTCGCCCTGGGCGATGTTGCCGTCGGCGTCGCGGTCGCCGATCTCCCACAGGGACGACCAGGAGCCGACATCGGTCCAGCCGATCGAGGCGGGGACGACGCCGGCATGATCGGTCTTCTCCATCACCGCATGGTCGATCGAGATCGAGGGGGCCTGGACGAAGGCGGCGGGGTCGAGGCGCAGGAAGGTGAGGTCGCGCGAGGCGGCCTTGAGCGCGGCGTCGGCGGCGGCGAGGACCTGGGGCGCGTGGCGGGCGCATTCGGCGAGGTACCGGCCGGCGGTGAACAGGAAGATGCCGGCGTTCCAGAGATGGCGGCCCTCGGCCAGGAAGCGTTCGGCGGTCTCGCGCGGCGGCTTCTCGACGAAGCGGGCGATGGCGCGGGCGCCGGGGGCCTCCGGGATGTCGTCGCCGGGCAGGATGTAGCCGTATCCGGTCTCGGGCGCGGTCGGCTGCATGCCGAAGGTCATCAGGTGGCCGGCGCGGGCGGCGGGCGCCGCGGCGGCGATGGCGGCCCGGAAGCCCTCGGGATCGGCGATGTGATGGTCGGCCGGCAGCACCAGCATCAGCGTGTC
>NZ_JANX01001097.1 GCF_000767795.1 Inquilinus limosus MP06
GCCGACGGCGGCGGCACGGCTGGCCGAGGACGGCTTCGCGGTGGCCTTGACCTATGTCTCCCGGCCGGACAGGGCCGAGGAGGTGGTGCGGGCGATCGAGGCCGGCGGCGGCCGGGCGCTGGCGATCGCGGCCGACAGCGCCAACCCGGCGGCGATCCGCGCCGCGGTGGCCCGCACGGTGGAGCGGTTCGGCCCGATCGACGCCGTGGTGGTGAATGCCGGCATCCTGCGCCTGGCGACGGTCGACGCCTTCGCGCTGGAGGATCTGGACCGGATGCTCGACATCAACATCCGCGGCGTGTTCCTGGCCATCCAGGCGGCCGCGGCGCAGATGCGCGACGGCGGCCGGGTCATCACCATCGGCAGCAACACGGCGGAGCGGCCGGTGGTGCGGGGCGCCAGCGTCTACGCCATGACCAAGGCGGCGGTGGCGATGATGGTCAAGGGCATCGCGCTCGACCTGGCGCCGCGCCGGATCACGGTCAACAACATCCAGCCGGGCCCGACGGACACCGATATGAACGAAGGACATATCCCGGCGCTGACGGAGATGGTGCCGATCGGCCGTGTCGGCCAGCCGCGCGAGGTGGCGACGCTGGTTTCCTACCTCGCCGGCCCCGACTCCGGCTACATGACCGGCGCCAGCCTGACCCTCGACGGGGGCTTCATGCTCTGACGCCGGCTGTTCCTAGCGCCACAGGGCCCAGGCCTGGTCCTGGTACCGCCTGATCGCGTCGCGGAGGGCAGCGGGCGCCGGACCGGCGTCGAGGACGGCGCGCGAGACGAGCGGCAGGACCCGGCCGCGCGCCGACCCGAACTTCGCCGCC
>NZ_JANX01001098.1 GCF_000767795.1 Inquilinus limosus MP06
GCCTCCGCCGCCGCCGACCAGCGCAGCTCTCCACCCGTCATCGCATTGCCTCCCGTCTCGCCGGATTCGGCCGCGGCCGTCCGATCACGCTCCCTTATAGGCAGGATCACCGGATTTGGCTTCCGCGATCGGCAATCCGTTCCTACGCTCGGCGACGAGTCGCGGGGACCGCGCGGCGGAGAGGGAGGATCGAGGTGCCGGAAGCCGATCGCGAGGCGCTGTACCGCAAGGTGAGCCTGCGCCTGATCCCCTTCATGATCGTCCTGTACCTGGTCAGCTTCCTCGACCGGGTGAATGTCGGCTTCGCCGCCCTGACCATGAACGCCGACCTGGGCATCACCCCCTATGTCTTCGGCTGGGGCGCCGGGGTGTTCTTCTTCGGCTACTTCCTGTTCGAGGTGCCGAGCAACGTGATCCTGGAGAAGGTCGGCGCGCGGCTGTGGATCTGCCGGATCATGGTGACCTGGGGGCTGATCTCGGCCGCCATGGCCTTCGTCCAGGGCATCTGGGGCTACACCATCCTGCGCTTCCTGCTGGGCGCGGCAGAGGCCGGGTTCCTGCCGGGCATGATCCTATACCTGACCTACTGGTTCCCGGCGGCGCGACGGGCCCGCTTCGTCGCCCTGTTCATGGCCGCGGTGCCGCTGGCCAGCGCGGTCGGCGCCCCGATCTCCGGCCTGATCCTCGACAGCGCCCATCTCTGGTTCGGACTGAAGGGCTGGCAGTGGCTGTTCATCATCGAGGGGCTGCCGGCCTGCCTGCTGGGCCTGCTGGTGCTGGCCTGGCTGCCGGACGGGCCGGCCAAGGCGCCCTGGCTCG
>NZ_JANX01001099.1 GCF_000767795.1 Inquilinus limosus MP06
TGATCACCGACGCCAATCCGCGCCGCCGCCTGGCATTGATGGCCGCCGAGTTCTACGGCCGGCAGCCGGCCACCATCGCCGCCGTCACCGGCACCAGCGGCAAGACCTCGACCGTCAACTTCGCCCGCCAGCTCTGGACCCTGCTGGGCCACCAGGCTGCCAGCCTCGGCACGCTCGGGGTGATGGCGCCGGGGCGTGAGCGCTACGGCTCGCTGACTACGCCGGACCCGGTGGCGCTGCAGGCCGAGCTGGCCGACCTGGCTGCGGCCGGGGTGACCAGGCTGGCGATGGAGGCGTCGTCGCACGGGCTCGACCAGTTCCGGCTGGACGGGGTGCGGGTGACGCTGGCGGCCTTCACCAACTTCACCCAGGACCATCTCGACTACCACGCCACCATGGAGGCCTATCTGGCCGCCAAGGCGCGGCTGTTCGACGAGGTGCTGCAGCCCGGCGGCACCGCCGTGATCAATGCCGACGTGCCGGAGGCGGCGGGGCTGGTCGCCCGCGCCCGCGCCGCCGGCCGCAAGGCCCTGACCCTCGGCCGCGCCGGCCAGGAATTCCGGCTGGACGTGGCCGAGCCGCTGCCGCACGGCATCGGCCTGCGCTTCACCGCCGGCGGCAAGGCTTATCGGGCGGAGCTGCCGCTGGTCGGCGGCTTCCAGGCCTACAACGTGCTGACCGCGCTGGCGCTGGTGGTGGCCGACGGCGCCGATCTCGACACTGCCGCCGGCCTGCTGGAGCAGCTGAAGGGCATTCCGGGCCGGGTCGAGCTGGTGGCCAGCCACCCGAACGGCGCGCCGGTCTATGTCGACTACT
>NZ_JANX01001100.1 GCF_000767795.1 Inquilinus limosus MP06
CCAGCACCCGGTCGCCGACCGCCAGCGCGCCCTTGCCGCGGCCCTCGGCCACCATGGCGATGCGCGGCGGCGGCTCTTCTTCCTCCCAGCGGGTCGGCTGGGCCAGGGCCTCGCCGTCGGCGTCGATGGCGACGACGCGCAGCACGGCGACGCTCGGCAGGACCGCGCCCGGCGCCCGCATGCGGCGGCCGCGGCGCTTCTCCAGCTGGCCGTCCTCGGCCATGTCCTGCAGCAGCTCCTTCAGCCGCACCCGGTCGTCGCCGGTGATGTGGAAGGCGCGGGCGATCTCGCGCTTGCCGACCGTGTCGTCGCGCGACTTCAGGAACTCGACGATCTGCTCGCGCGTCGGGAACGGCTTGGCCGCCTTCTTGCCTTTGCCCAGCGGCGTCTTGGCCGGGACGACGGTCTTGACGACCTTCTTCCGCTTGATCGGCCGTTTGGTGGAGGGCTTGCGGGGCGGCGGTTCGGTCATGGCGCGGAGGCCGCTGGCACTGTGGGGGGCACTCCAACCAGACCGTCAAAGCAGACAAGTCCCCCCTCCCCTTGCGGGAGGGGGGTAGGGGGAGGGGTCTGCGCGCGTCCGCGCGCGAATGGGTGGAGACCGATCTCGCGGTCTAGGCGGGATCGCCGGAGCTCAGGCCAGTCCTGGCGGCGAAAA
>NZ_JANX01001101.1 GCF_000767795.1 Inquilinus limosus MP06
TGTGGAGGAGCCGACGCTGCTGGCCTCGGCGCTGCCGGCGCCCGAACCAGAGCCAGGATATGACAGCCGGAAGCTGCGCCTGGACAGCACCGCGACGGAGGCCCTGAGGGCTTTTGCCCGTCGCGAGCATGTGACCTTGAACACGGTGGTGCAGGGGGCGTGGGCGCTGCTGCTGTCGCGGATCACCGGTCAGCGCCGGGTGGTGTTCGGGTCGACGGTGTCGGGGCGCCCGGCGGAGCTGCGGGACGCCGAGACGCTGCTGGGGCTGTTCATCAACACCCTGCCGGTGGCGCCTGAGCTGGACCCGGCCAGGCCGGTCGGCGACTGGCTGCGGGAGCTGCAGGCGGAGAACGCGGCGCTGCGCGAGCATGAGCACACGCCGCTCTACGAGATCCAGGGCTGGGCCGGACAGGCCGGCCGCTCCCTGTTCGACACCCTGCTGGTGTTCGAGAACTATCCGGTGGACCAGGCGCTGCGGGAGCGGGACGGCAAGGGCTTGAGCTTCGGCCAGGTCTCGAACCTGGAGACGACGAATTACGCCCTGACTCTGACGGTGCAGGCGGGCGGGGATCTCGAGATCGGCTGGAGCTGGCGGCGCAACGCCGTCGATCGTGACCGGATCGACCACCTGATGCGGCAGCTCGAGGCGCTGCTGCTGCACATCGCAGAGGATGCGGCGACGCCGCTCGGCCGGATTGCCCTGCCGACCCCAGAAGATCGGGAACGCCTGTCCGCCTGGAACGCGACGGACACGGCCTACGAGGCGGTGCCGAAT
>NZ_JANX01001102.1 GCF_000767795.1 Inquilinus limosus MP06
GGTCGGCGAATCCGGCTGCGGCAAGAGCACGCTGGCCCGGCTGATGCTGGGCATCGAGGCACCGACCGCGGGCCGGATCGCGATTGGCGGGCAGCCGGTCACCGCGTATTCGCGGATCGAGCGGGCGCGCCTGATCCAGCCGGTGTTCCAGGACCCGTACTCCTCGCTCAATCCGCGGATGACGGTGGGGGCGATCATCGCCGCCCCGCTGGCCGTCCGCGGCGAGGGCACGGCCGCGTCGCGGCTGGCCGCGGCGCATCGGCTGATGGATGCGGTCGGGCTGGCGCGCGACCTGTCGGTCGCCTATCCGATGCAGCTGTCGGGCGGCCAGCGCCAGCGCGTCGCCATCGCGCGTGCCCTGATCGGCGAGCCGCGGATTCTGGTCTGCGACGAGCCGACCTCGGCCCTCGACGTCTCGGTGCAGGCGCAGATCCTGAATCTGATCGCTGAGCTGCACCGGACGCTGAAGCTGACCATCGTCCTGATCACGCACAACCTGGCCGTGGTCAGCCACCTGGCCGACCGGGTGGCGGTGATGCATCTCGGCCAAATCGTGGAATTGGCGCCGACCGACGACATCTTCGCCGCCCCGCGCCACCCCTATACCCGCGAATTGCTGCGCGCCGTGCTGCGCCCCGAGCCGGGCGCGTCCCTGCCGGCGGGCATGGCGGGGGAACTGCCCAGCCCGACGGCGCCACCGCCCGGCTGCGCCTTCCACCCCCGCTGCACCCGCCAGAGCGAGCTGTGCGGCCGGTCGGTGCCGGT
>NZ_JANX01001103.1 GCF_000767795.1 Inquilinus limosus MP06
GGAGCTGAACCGGCTGAAGGCGCTGTGCCGGGTCGGCATGGGCCGCTGCCAGGGCCGCATGTGCGGTGCCGCCGCGGCCGAGATCCTGGCCGCCCATCGCGGCGTGCCGGTCGAGGCGGTGGGGCGGCTGCGCGGCCAGGCCCCGGTCAAGCCGATCCCGGTCGCGATCGAGGACACGCCGGAGGAAGCGGCATGACCGCCACCGAGAGGATCACCACCGATGTCGCCATCATCGGCGGCGGCATCGCCGGCGCCGCCGCGGCCCTGGCGCTGCGTCGCATGGGGATGGCGGTGCTGCTGCTGGAGCGCGGCTTCTGCGGCGCCCAGGCCAGCGGCGTGAACTATGGCGGCGTCCGCCGCCAGGGCCGGCCGCCGGAGCAGATCCCGCTGGCGCAACGCGCCCATGCGATCTGGCAGCGCCTGCCGGAGACGATCGGCATCGACGGCGAGTACATCCGCTCCGGCCACCTGAAGCTGGCGCGCAGCGAGGCCGACCTGGCGTCGCTGCAGGCCTATCAGGACCGGGTGCGCGATCTGGGCCTGGGGCTCGAGATCGTCGCCGGCAACGCCTTCCGCGCCCGCTGGCCCTGGCTGGGCGACCGCGCCATCGCCGGCTCCTGGTGCCCGGCCGACGGCCACGCCAATCCGCGGCTGGTGTCGCCCGGCTTCGCCCGCGCCGCGCGCAGGGCCGGGGCCGATATCCGCGAGCAGACCGCGGTGCAGGAGGCGGTGCGCGACGGCGACGGCTTCCGCCTGCT
>NZ_JANX01001104.1 GCF_000767795.1 Inquilinus limosus MP06
GTGCCGTCTTCGTCGAGCGGCCGCGGCCGAGGCCGGCGCCACCGTTCGGCTCTATCTCGACAACCGCCCGATCGGCGAGGGCGGAATGGATCCGCGCGGCCGCTTCCGCATCCGGGCGGCGGAGGCGATCGCGCCCGGCGTCTATCGCCTGCGGGCGGACCAGCTCGACGCCGCCGGCAAGGTGACGGCGCGGGCCGAGACGCCGTTCCAGCGCGCCGCGCCGGCCGAGATCGCGGTGGCCGAGGGGCGTGTGGTGGTCCAGCCCGGCAACAGCCTGTGGCGGATCGCCCGCCGGGTCTACGGCGAGGGACCGCGCTACACCGTGATCTACCAGGCCAATCAGGAGCAGATCCGCGACCCCGACCTGATCTATCCGGGGCAGATCTTCACGGTGCCGGCAGCGGGGGGCACGGCCGCCGTTCCCGGCTGACGCGATAATCGACCCCGGTGACGCCCGTCACAGCGACAGGGCAGGTGCCGGGCTAGGGTAAGCACAGCTCGTTAGCGTCTCCCGCTCGAGCAGCCTCCCTGTTCACCTCCCGGGCCCTGGTCCTCCAGGGCCCGCTTTCTTTGCGTCAGGCCAGCAAGGCAGCCGTCACCGACCGATAGCGCGCCGCCACCGCGGCCTCGTCCGCATGCCGGCCGTCGCGCACCCGCCAGCGCCCGCCGGCCATGACGTGGCGGATCGGCGAGTCGTTGCCGGCGAAGACGAAGCTGTCGAGCAGCGTGTCGCCACGCCGGCCGACCAGCGCCGGATG
>NZ_JANX01001105.1 GCF_000767795.1 Inquilinus limosus MP06
AGCGGCGGCTCAGATTCGAAAAGGGTCCCATGATATCCTCCCTTGATTGCTTGGTCCGGACCGGGCCCGGCCGGTTTTGGGTTATAGCCCCAGGGCGCGGTTGCGGGCGTTGGCGATATGCGCGGTCATGGCGTCGGCGGCCACCACCGGGTCGCGGCTCGCGATCGCGTCGATGATGCCGAGATGCTCCTGCATCACCGGCACGACCAGGCCGGCGATGCCGGTCAGCTCGCGCCGGATCAGGCGGATCTTGATCGAGTTGACGCGATAGGCCTTGGAGATGATCTCGTTCCCCAGCGCGTCGATGATGATGTCGTGCAGGCCCCAGTCGGTGGCCTGGGCGTCGTCGATCACCTGCTGGGTCGGGCCCTCGGTCTCGACCCGGGCGATGATCGCCTCATGCTGCGCCCGCAGCGCCGCCAGACCGGCATCGGTGACCGAGCGGGCGAAGGCGGCAGTGGCCTCCTTCTCCAGGAACAGCCGGAACTGATAGGCGTCGCGGATCATGGTCAGATCGATGTGCATGATCTGCATGCCGCGCTGCGGCACGGTCTTGATCAGCCCCTCGGCCTCCAGCCGTGGCACCAGCTCCCGGATCGCGCCGAGCGGCATCTGCGTCAGCGCCACCAGCTCGCGCTGGGAGATGAACTGCCCGGCACGCAGGTTGTTGGCCAGCAGGTGCTGGGTGAAGCTGTCATAGGCCTTCTCGCGCAGCTTCAGCGGCTCGACCCGGTCGTCGCTCATCCGGCGGCAGCCA
>NZ_JANX01001106.1 GCF_000767795.1 Inquilinus limosus MP06
GCGGCCGGTGTTCAACCTGACCGGCACGGTGCTGCACACCAATCTGGGCCGCGCTTTGCTGGCCGAGGCGGCGATCGAGGCGGCGGTCGAGGCGATGCGCAGCCCGGTGTCGCTGGAGTTCGACCTGGCGACCGGCCAGCGCGGCGAGCGCGACGATCATCTGCGCGGCCTGCTGCGCGAGCTGACCGGGGCCGAGGACGCCACGGTGGTCAACAACAACGCCGCGGCGGTGCTGCTGGTGCTGAACACGCTGGGCCAGGGGCGCCGGTCGATCATCTCGCGCGGCGAGCTGATCGAGATCGGCGGCGCCTTCCGCATGCCCGACATCATGGCGCGGGCCGGCACGGTGCTGCATGAGGTCGGCACCACCAACCGCACTCATCCGAAGGATTACGTCGCGGCGCTGGGGCCGGAGGCCGGTCTGGTGCTGAAGGTCCACACCTCGAACTACCGCATCGCCGGCTTCACCGCCGAGGTGACCGCGCGGGAGCTGGCTCCGCTCGCCCGCAAGCACGGCGTGCCACTGGTGCACGACCTCGGCTCCGGCACTCTCGCCGACCTGGCCGCGATCGGTCTGGCCCATGAGCCGACGGTGCGCGAGGCGGTGGCCGAGGGCGCCGACCTCGTCACCTTCTCCGGCGACAAGCTGCTGGGCGGGCCGCAGGCCGGCTTCATCGTCGGCCGTGCCGACCTGGTCGCCGCGATCAACCGCAACCCGATGAAACGGGCGCTGCGGGTCGACAAGATCCGGCTGGC
>NZ_JANX01001107.1 GCF_000767795.1 Inquilinus limosus MP06
CGGTCGCGCGGCCGCGGACCAAGGCCATGGCGGTCGGCGGGGGGCGGCGATGGGCGGCATGACGATGAACCTGGTGCCGATGGTGGTGGAGCAGTCGGGCCGCGGCGACCGTGCCTTCGACATCTTCTCCCGCCTGCTGCGCGACCGCATCGTGTTCCTGAACGGTCCGATCGACGACGGCGTCTCGGCGCTGGTCTGCGCCCAGCTGCTGTTTCTGGAATCGGAGGATCCGCGCCGCGAGATCGCGATGTACATCAACTCGCCCGGCGGGGTGGTCAGCAGCGGCCTCGCGATCTACGACACGATGCAATACATCAAGAGCCCGGTGTCGACCGTGTGCATGGGCACGGCGGGGTCGATGGGCTCCTTCCTGCTGATGGCCGGGGCGCCCGGCCGGCGCATC
The DNA here is from genome assembly GCF_000767795.1 of Inquilinus limosus MP06. GTDB lineage: Bacteria > Pseudomonadota > Alphaproteobacteria > DSM-16000 > Inquilinaceae > Inquilinus > Inquilinus limosus_E. The sequence continues at coordinate 404 of NZ_JANX01001107.1, forward strand.
GCCCTGCCGAACGCCCGGGTGGTGCTGCACCAGCCCTCGGGCGGCTTCCAGGGCCAGGCCTCGGACATCGAGCGCCATGCCGAGGACATCGTCCGGCTGAAGCGGCAGGTGAACGAGATCTACGCCCGGCATTGCGGCCGGACCTATGAGGAGGTCGAGCGCACGTTGGATCGCGACCGCTTCATGACCGCGGCGGAGGCGAAGGCCTGGGGCATCGTCGATCATATCTATGCGCACCGGGAGGATGTGGCGGCTTAGCAGCTCGTGTTGCCTCTCCCGCTTGCGGGATCTTTTCAGAACTCGATCACTCGAATCGACGCGTGTTTTCCACTCTCCCCCTCCCCTTGC
>NZ_JANX01001108.1 GCF_000767795.1 Inquilinus limosus MP06
CCTTCTCCGCCATCTCCTGGCGCTTCTGGGCGAGGTGCAGCTTCAGCGCCAGCAGGCGGCGGACGCCGCGGGCGATGCGGTCGAGCGAGAGTTCGAGATCCCTGGTCGTGGCGGCGTCGCCGGCCCTGATCGCGGCCAGGGAGGCGGCATGCATGGCCTCGGCACGCTCCATCGCCATCTCGGCCAGCCGGTCGAGCATGCGCCCGGCGCGCTCCGCCTCGGCCGGGTCGGGGCCGGCGGGCTGCGGGGTCGGGACGGAGTGCGCCTTCTGCATAGAACGTATCATGAACGAGAATGGGCCGCCTGTGCAATGAACATTGCGTTTACAACCTGGCGCTACCCGAACGAGATCGGGCCGGGCGTGCACGACATCCACTCGCCGCACGTGCCGGAGGTGGAGGAGATCGCGGCGCTGCTGCGGCCGGCCCGGCAGCGGCTGAGCGGCCGGCAGATCCGGATCAACCCCGGTTGCGGCCTGAAGACCCGCGGCCGGGCCGAGGTGCGGCCGGCCCTGGCCAACATGGCCGCGGCGGCCGGGCAGATGCCGACGCAGCCTGGAACGGGATGAGTTGGGGTCGGGTTACGTCACTGCATCCGGCAGGCGCTGACGGGATGCCGAGCGTTTTCGTGTTACCTCTCCCGCGTGGCGAGACCTTTCGGAATAGCCGCGACCTTCTTCTTATTGAGTCCTCCCTCCCCTTGCGGGAGGGGGCAGGGGAGGGTCGTGCGCGCGTCCGCGCGCGAA
>NZ_JANX01001109.1 GCF_000767795.1 Inquilinus limosus MP06
CAGGCGGCGATATAGGCGTCGACCGCCTCGCGCACCGCCGGCAGCACCGGCACCATGCGCTGCTTGCGGCCCTTGCCGGTGACCACCAGCGTGTCGCCCCCCGGCGCATTGCGCCCACTCGAACCTTCCGCCTCGCGCCGGGTCAGCCCCAGCGCCTCGCCCAGGCGCAGGCCACAGCCATAGAGCAGGAAGAGGAGGGCGCGGTCGCGCAGCCCGATCCATTCCTCGGTGGCCAGGGTCTCAATGGTATCGACCGCGGCCAGTGCGTCGGTCACCGCCAGCGGCCGCGGCAGGCGCTTCGGCAGCTTGGGGTTGCGCAAGGATCCGATCGCCGCGTTGTGCAGCACCCCGGCGCGGTCGAGATGGGCCAGGAAGTTGCGGACGCCGGACAGGCCGCGCGCCCGCGTCGCGGCGCCGGCCCCGCCTGCGGCCCGGCGCGACTGGAAGGCGCGCAGGTCGGAGAGGGCGGCGGCCGACAAGTCGTTCAGGCTGGGCGGGCGGCCGAGATGCTCGGCCAGGAAGTGGACGAAGCGGCCGACATCGCCGAGATAGGCGCGCAGCGTGTGCGGCGAGACCCGCTTCTCCTCCTTCAGCCACAGCTTCCAGCGGCCGGCGGCGTCGCGCAGATCCGCCGCCGCCGGCCAGCCGGCCATGCTGTCGGGATCAGGAGGCATGAGAGGCCATCGCCGGTTCGCGCAGACGAGTCCCCCCCTCCCCTCGCGGGAGGGGGGTACGGGGAGGGGT
>NZ_JANX01001110.1 GCF_000767795.1 Inquilinus limosus MP06
TTCGGGCGTGCCGCCCAGCAGCGCCAGGTTGTTGGCCTCGGTGGCGCCGCCGGTGAACAGGATCTCGCCCGGCCGGGCGCCGATCAGCGCCGCCACCTCGGCCCGTGCAGCGTCGATCGCCTCCGCCGCCCGCCAGCCCGGCCGGTGCCTCGCCGCATGCGGGTTGCCGACCGCGGCCGGGTCCAGCCAGGGGCGCATCGCCTCGAAAACCGCGGGATCCAGCGGGGTGGAGGCGAGGTGGTCGAGATAGAGGGGAGCGGTCATGACAGCCCCTCCATTCTGGTCCCTGCCTCCGCGCTGCCGCACAATGGAGTCCCCCCTCCCCTCGCGAGAGGGGGGTAGGGGGAGGGGGTTTCCGAGGCAACGCTCTGATGGCTGACGAACGCGTCCAGCTTCTGCGGGAGAACCAGACCGAGGCCGAGCTGCTGCTCTGGCACCAGCTGCGCGACAAGCGCGTCGGCGGCGTCCGTTTCCGGCGCCAATACCGCCTTGGCCCCTTCATCACCGATTTCGTCTGCCTTTCGGCGCGGCTGGTGATCGAGGTGGGTGGGCCGTCGCACGAGCTGATTGTGGATGCCGATACCCGGAGAACGCGCTGGCTGGAGGATCAGGGCTTCCGCGTTTTGCGCTTCACCAACGACCAGGTCATGCATGAGCTGGCGGGGGTGGTGCAGACGATCGGAGCCATTTTGAGGGGAGACGTTGAGTAGCGGGTTCGGCTCCTCCTGCGCGAACCCCTCC
>NZ_JANX01001111.1 GCF_000767795.1 Inquilinus limosus MP06
GGCATCAATTCATCGGCGCCTAACTACCCCTCCCCTACCCCCTCCCGCAAGGGGAGGGGGAGAATAAAAGAGATGGGCCGACCCTGGCGGTGGCATTCTGAAAAGGTCTCGCAAGCGGGGCTTTTCGATAACGCTATTCCGCCGTCATTGCGAGGATGCGAAGCCGACGAAGCAATACATCGTCCCGCAAGGGCTGCTGCATGGATTGCTTCGCTGCGCTCGCAATGACGGTGTCGGGATTCTGAAAAGGTCACGCAAGTGGGAGAGGCAACGCGTTGCCGTCTTGCCGCGGTGCTCCTACGGCTCCGCCGCCTCCCCGATCGTCGCCTTGACCAGCTGCCGCAGCCAGCGATGGCCCGCATCCTTGGCGAAGCGCGGATGCCAGGACTGGACGACGGTCACCGCCGGCACCGCCACCGGCAGCTCGAAGGCCCGCACCGCCAGCCCCAGCGCCGTCGCGCGCACCACGAGGGCGCGCGGCAGCGCGGCGACGATGTCGGAGGAGGCGGCGGTGAACAGCGCGGCGTAGAAGCTCGGCATCACCAGCGTCACCCGGCGCGAGAGGCCCTGCCGCTCGAGTGCGTCGTCGATCGGCCCGCGGGTGCGGCCGCGCCGTGACGCCCCGATATGGGTCGCGGCGGCGAAGCGCTCGGCCGTCATCGCCCCCCGCAGCAGCGGATGGCCGTCCCGCACCACCCCGACGAACCGGTCCAGCAGCAGGGTCTGGACG
>NZ_JANX01001112.1 GCF_000767795.1 Inquilinus limosus MP06
AGCGCGCCCAGCCGCCGCGCGGTCTCGCCCATCGCCCGCGCCAGCCGACCGCGCAGCCCCTCGACATGGCGGCGATAGCTGCCGTCGGTCAGCAGCCGGTGCACCAGCCGGGCCGCCAGGGCGCCGTTGGAGAAGCTGGTGGCCAGCTTCAGGTCGGTCAGCCCCTCGATCCAGTCCGGCCGGGCGGCGATGAAGCCGCAGCGCACCGCGGCGGACAGGGTCTTGGAGAAGCTGCCGATATGGATCACCCGCTGCAGCCCGTCCAGCGCGGCCAGGCGCGGCGACGGCTCCGACTCGAAATCGGCGAAGATGTCGTCCTCGACCACCACCAGGTCATGCGCCTCGGCCAGCGTCAGCAGCCGGTGCGCGATCTGAGGGGCCAGGCTGGCGCCGGTCGGGTTGTGCAGGGCGGCGTTGGTGACGTAGAGCTTCGGCCGGTGCTCCGCCGCGGCGCGGGCGAAGGTGTCCAGGTCGGGGCCGGCCGGAGTGCGCGGCACGCCGATCACCCGGGCGCGATGGGCGCGCAGCACGCCCAGGAAGTTGAAGTAGCACGGGTCGTCGACCAGCACGGCATCGCCCGGCTCCAGCAGGAACCGGCCGATCAGGTCGATCGCCTGGGTGCCGCCATCGGCCAGCAGGATCTGCCCGGCCTCGGCGGCGATGCCGCGCTCCGCCAGCCGCCCGGCCAGGTGCCGGCGCAGGGGCGCGAAGCCGAGCGGCGAGTCGT
>NZ_JANX01001113.1 GCF_000767795.1 Inquilinus limosus MP06
GCTGCGCGGCGCCGGGGCGCGCGGGCGCGGCGCCACCCTGTTCGGGTCGCTGGGCCTGCATTTCAACATCGACGCGCCGGCCGCGGACCTGCCCCGCATCACCGCGGTGATGCTGGCCTTGGCTGATGGAGGCGCGGCTGCGGCGGGAGGTCGCGCGGGGGCGAACGACGCCTGGAGCGGCATCTGCCGCCGCCCTATCCGCCGGCCTTCCTGCACCGGATCGCGGCGCCGGGCTATCGGCCCGACCGGGCCGGGCTGATCGACGACTACCTGGCCGCCAACCCGACCCGCGACCGCGGCCTGGACCTGCTGCCGCTGCTGCTGAGCCTGGACCCGGAGCGGGTGCGGGCCCGCCTGCCCTACGAGAAGATCGCGCCCCGCCCGGTCTTCCACTACCGCCTGCCCCAGGCCCATCCCGGCGAGCCCGGCTGGAGCATCGCCCAGGACTGGAACTGCTGGGTGGAGGTGGAACGGCTGGCCGCCGACGGCGACCGCCTGGCCGCCGCGGCCGAGGCGTGGCGGGCAAGGGCGTGAGCTGGCCTATCCATTCATCCTCCCCCTCCCGCGAGGGGACTACGGCATCCACACATTGAGTGGTGGTAGCGAACGGCGGGTCGGCGAGCAGATTGCCTCTCCCGCTTGCGGGAGAGGTCGGGCTCGCGCAGCGAGGCCGGGTGAGGGCCGCCCGGCCGCGACACCAGGACCCAGCGTTTCAGGACGGGGG
>NZ_JANX01001114.1 GCF_000767795.1 Inquilinus limosus MP06
ACCGTCTGCGGCCGGTGCTGCAGCGGGATCTGCCGCAGCACCGGATGGTCGAACACGCTCTCGCCGTCGCGCAGCCGCAGCGGGTTCAGGTCGAGCGGAAAGGCCTCGAGCAGCGGTGCCGGGTCGAACCGCGGCGGCATCCAGGCCGTGTCGATCGCCGCCATCAGCGCGGCCCAGTCGGTGCGCTCGCGCCGCGGCTGGCCGTAGACCGGGATGTGCCCCCGGCGACGCCGCGATAGAGGTCGACGATGCGCAGGTCGAGCGTGCCGTCGGGGTCGAGCTCGGCCATATGCAGGCCGCGCGGCGCGCGCGGCGAGAAGTACAGGCAGGGGATGCCATAGCTTTCGGCGAAGACCATGCCGTGCAGGCTGGTCGACACGATCCGCTCGCATTCCAGGATCTCGTCCAGCCGGGCCCGCATGCCGTCCAGGCCGATCGGCGTCACCGTGTGGATCAGCTTGACGTCGCCGGCCAGCTCGGCCGGCACCTGGTAGCGGATGTGCTCCGGCTTCGGCCGGACCTCGAAGGACCGGTCCCGCAGGTCGGCCAGATGGATGATGACGCCGAGCTTCCACTTCTTTTGGCGTGGCCCGGGGTAGAATTGCGGCAGCAGCCAGACCGGGTCGCCATAGACGGCCGGGCCGGCCGCGTCCTCCCCGCCCAGGATCCGGCGCGACACCGGCCCGCGCGTCGCCGCGATGTGCAGCCGCGT
>NZ_JANX01001115.1 GCF_000767795.1 Inquilinus limosus MP06
AATAGGAATCGGGGTCGCGTTCGGACAGCCGCGCCCAGGCCTCGTAGCCCGCGGCATAGGCGCGGATGACGTCGCGCCCGCCCAGGCCCAGGGCATCGGCCTCGGCGAACAGGGCCGGCAGCAGGATCACGCTGGTGTGGCAGCCGGCGAAGGCGACGTCGTCGAACACGCCGGCGCCCAGCGTGGCCGAGTTGACCAAAGCGGCGTCGACCGCCGATGCGCGCTCGGCCCCCAGCAGCAGCCGGGATTCGGCGCTGGGGCCGCGCGTGCCGATGGTCTCGAGGGCGATCCGCGACAGCGGAAAGGCCATGCCGGAATACATCACGGCCACGGAATCGGTGAAGCCGGTGATGACGGCCTCGACCGCCGCGCTGGGCAAGGCTTCGAAGGTCAGCGCGCTGGCAAACTCGCCGAGGCTGCGCGTGATCGGCGCCGGCATGGTTCCTCCCCTGTCTGTCCGGATTTCGAATTCCGAAGACGGTCTCTCAGCCGTCTTGCGGGATCAAACGACTTAACCGCAAACCATTGTGAGGTTTCCTCAAACGGCCCCGGCCGCGACCTCGGCCCAGAACCGCTCGATCACCTCGACCACCAGATCGGGCGTGTCCACCGGCATGACATGGCCGGTGTCGTGCACCTCCAGCCGGGCGCCGGCGATGGCGCGGGCCACCTTCTCGACCACCTCCGGCGGCCGGTAGGGATCGCGGC
>NZ_JANX01001116.1 GCF_000767795.1 Inquilinus limosus MP06
GCCGCAGCGCGCCTCGGCCTCGGCCAGCGCCGCTTCGACCTTCAGCATCGCCCGCAACACCGCCGTGTCGCTGAACATCAGCGCGATCTCGGCATCGGAGAGCAGCGGGCCGAGCAGGGCGGAATCGAAGGGCGAGACGGTCATGACGGCACTTTACCCCATGGGGCATTCTGTCGTGACGTCCCAAAACCGTCATTGCGAGCGGAGCGAAGCAATCCAGGGCGGTTTGGCGTGGCCCCTGGATTGCTTCGTCGGCTTCGCCTCCTCGCAATGACGGTGAGGGGGTTACACCGCTTCCAGCGCCAGGGCGATGCCCTGGCCGACGCCGATGCACATGGTGGCCAGCGCCCGGCGGCCAGCGCCGAGGCTGAGCTGCAGCGCCGCGGTGCCGGCGATGCGGGCGCCGGACATGCCGAGCGGGTGGCCCAACGCAATGGCGCCGCCATTCGGGTTCACATGGCCCGCGTCGTCCGGCAGGCCGAGGTCGCGGGTCACCGCCAGGGCCTGGGACGCGAAGGCCTCGTTCAACTCGATCACGTCGAAATCGCCGATCGAGAGGCCGAGCCGCGCCATCAGCCTGCGGCTGGCGGGGAGGGGCCGAAGCCCATGATCCGAGGTTCCACGCCGGCTACGGCGCCGCCCAGCACGCGGGCGATCGGGGTCAGGCCGTGGCGCGCGGCCGCGGCCTCGGACGCCACG
>NZ_JANX01001117.1 GCF_000767795.1 Inquilinus limosus MP06
GACCGCCGGCCGGTCGAGACCGGCTTCGTCGGCGACGGCCGGGTCGAGATCCGCCGCGGCCTGGCCGAGGGCGAGGCCGTGGTGCTGCGCGCCGGCAGCTTCCTGCGCAGCGGCGACCGCATCGCCCCGGCGCAGCCGCCGGTCGCCGCGGCCGACACGGCGGGCTGACCATGGCCCTCAACATCTCCGCCTGGTCGATCCGCAAGCCGATCCCGCCGCTGGTGATGTTCGCGGTGCTGATCGTCATCGGCCTGGTCAGCTTCCGGTCGCTGCCCGTCACCCAGATGCCGAACATCGACGTGCCGGTGGTGACCGTCACCATCGCCCAGGCCGGCGCCGCGCCGACCGAGCTGGAGACCCAGGTGGCCCGGCCGGTCGAGGACGCCGTGGCCGGGCTGACCGGGGTCAAGCACGTCACCTCCGCCCTGTCCGACGGCGCCGCCGTCACCATGATCGAGTTCGTGCTGGACACGCCGACCGACCGGGCGGTGAACGATGTCCGCGACGCCATCTCCAAGATCCGCTCCACCCTGCCGCAGAGCATCGAGGAGCCGGTGATCCAGCGCATCGACGTCGCCGGGCTGCCGATCCTGACCTATGCCGCGTCGATCCCGGGCATGAGCGTCGACCAGCTGTCCTGGTTCGTCGACGACACGGTGGTGCGGGCGATGCAGGGCGTGCCGGGCATCGCCCAGGTC
>NZ_JANX01001118.1 GCF_000767795.1 Inquilinus limosus MP06
GCACCTTCTGCACCCCGGCCACGGCCAGCAGGTCGCGGGCGATGCGGTCGTCGACGAACCAGGACAGGTCGACCGCCGACATCCCCGGCGCGCGCGCGCCGTAATAGAGGATGGCGCCGCCTTCGACATCGAGGCGGGCGATGATCGGTTCCTCGATGCCCTGCGGCAGGTCGCTGCGGATGTTGGTCACCGCGTCGCGCACATCGGTGGTGGCGCGGTCCGGGTCGATGCCGATGCGGAACTCGACCGTGGTCGAGGAGGTGCCGTCGGCGATGGTCGAGGTGATGTGGCGCGCGCCGGCCAGGCCGGCGACCGCCCCCTCGATCCGGCGGGTGACCTGGCTCTCCAGCTCCGACGGCGCGGCGCCGGCCTGGGTGACCGTGACCGTGACGATCGGGAATTCGACCTTGGGGTTGGCGTTGACCGGCAGGCGCAGGAAGGACCACCAGCCCGCCAGGGTCAGCACCGCGAACAGGACGAGGACCGGGATCGGCCGGCGGATCGACCAGGAGGAGAGGCCGGAGGTCATGGCCGGCCGTCCACCGGCCGGAACAGGGCGGGCATCCCGTCCACCATGGTCACCCGGTCGCCCTCGCGCAGGAACGCCCCGGCGCTGAGCACCACGCGCTGGCCGGCGGCGAGCCCCTCGCGGATCTCCGCCCAGCCGTCCTGCCGCAGCCCGACCGTCACCT
>NZ_JANX01001119.1 GCF_000767795.1 Inquilinus limosus MP06
ACCGATCTCGCCGGCGGCGCGCTCGCGCTCCAGCTCCTTCAGCTGATCGCGGTAGATCGCGGCATCGGAGTCCGCAGAGCCCGGCGCGCTGGTGGCGAACAGGCGCCGCAGCAGCAGGGCGACGGCGCCCGCGGTCATCAGCGCGGCGACGATCCAGAACGCCCAGCCGGTCACGGCGCCGGCTCCTCGTCGATCAGCCGGGCCAGGCGCTGGTTCTCCTCCGCCGACAGCGGCTGTGCCTCGGCCGGGCGCCGGCGGCGGCGCAGGATCAGGACGGCGATGGCGGCAAACAGCAGCACCACCGGGCCGAACCACAGCGCCAGTGTGCCGGCGCGCAGCGGCGGCCGCAGCAGCACATAGTCGCCGTAGCGTGCGGTGACGAAATCCAGCACCTGGTCGTTGCTGTCGCCGGCCTTCAGGCGCTCGCGCACGATGGTACGCAGGTCGCGCGCCAGGTCGGCGTTGGAATCGTCGATCGACTGGTTCTGGCAGACCAGGCAGCGCAGCTCCTGCCCCAGCTCCCGCGCCCGCGCCTCCAGCGCCGGGTCGGCCAGTTGCTCCTGCGGCTCGATCGCGCCGGCGGGGGCCGCGAAGGTCAGGGCCAGAAACAGGATCGTGAGAGCAAACCGGACCGTTTGCCCCCAACGAGTCCCCCCTCCCCTCGCGGGAGGGGGGGTAGGGAGGGGT
>NZ_JANX01001120.1 GCF_000767795.1 Inquilinus limosus MP06
GCGTCCCGACGGCATCGCGCGCCTCCCCTGCCCTGCGGCCCGCGCCCGCGATCCATTGCCCGGCCAGGACCAGGCCGGCGACCGGATAGGCGAGGCAGGCCGGGATCCACATCACCAGCCCGGCCAGCTGCTGGTCCTCCAGCGCCGTCAGGCCCCAGCGCGCCGCTTCCCCCGCCTGGTCGGAGAACCACAGCCGGGACGAGAACACCAGCAGCGCACCGAGCAGGCCGGTGTGCATCGCGGTGGCGAAGAGATGGCCGACCGCGACGCCCCGGCTGCCCCGCCGGCACAGCAACGACCACCAGAACAGCAGCGCGGTGACCAGGAAGCTGGCGTGCTGCAGCGCATGCATCCCCTCGTCCTCCAGCGCCGCCGCGAACAGCGCCGGCACGTGCCAGGCCCAGATGGCGATGCCGTGCAGCACCGTTGCCGCCAGCGGGTCGGTGATCGCGCGCCAGACGCGGCGCCAGGCGGAGATTCCGGCCGCCGCACCGAGCGCCCGGCGCCAGCCCTGCGGCATGCCCCACAGCATGGCGCCGATCGGTCGCGACAGGGCGAGGAGCGGCGCCGCCACCACCATCAGCACCTCGTGCTCGACCATATGCGCGGTGAACAGCCGCTCGCCGAGCGCGTGCAGCGGCGTGACCAGCGCCGCGGCCAGAGCCAGCCAGCCGGCCGCGAAC
>NZ_JANX01001121.1 GCF_000767795.1 Inquilinus limosus MP06
GTCGGCTTCGCCTCCTCGCAATGACGATGAGGGACGGACGTCGCGAAACGGTCTCGCTTGCAGGATGGGGTGGCTCCGGCCCATCCGGCCGGCGTCCGGTCAGCCGGTGTCGGGCTTGTCGGCCCAGTCGAGGCAGGGGAAGGGTTCGAGGCCGAGGGAGAGGCAGAGGCGTTCGGCGACGCGCATCGGCGGCTCGGCGTCGAGCAGGGCGGGGATGTCGGGCTCCCGCAGCCGGGCCTCGATCCCGGCCTTGAGCTCCGGGACCAGATCGGCATCGATATGGAGCAGCGGCAGCCGCATCAGCTCGGTCAGCCGGGCCCGGCGCTGGGCCTTGATGTCAGTGCCCTCCGGCGGGGCCGGCCAGGGCGGGTCCGACCAGTCCGGGGCGCGGCGGCGCCAGGCGTCCGACAGGCCGAAGCCGCAGGCCAGGCCGGCGATGACCGGGCCGACCGGCCGGTCCTCGACCCGGTTGTCCTCGTCCTCGTAGAGCGCGGCGATCCCCTCATGCAGCTCGGCGATGCGCGCCTCGGCCTTGTCGCGCGGCCCGGCCGACGGCTCCGGGTCCCAGACCAGGGCCTCGAGGGCGTCGGTGACATGGTTGCGCTGGCGGGCGCGGCGGGCCCGGCGGTCGGCCTTGTCGCCGGCGCAGAGATCGGCGGCGGCGCGGCTGCGCAGCAGCAGC
>NZ_JANX01001122.1 GCF_000767795.1 Inquilinus limosus MP06
ATCTTCGCCGGCAGCATCGCCGCATTGGCCAGGTGGAACATGGCGATGCAGCCGGCGAAGATGACCAGCCGTGCGGTTGCGCGCCAGCGCGGCGAGGCCGGCGGCCGAGGCCTTCAGCCCCTTGCCCTCGCGCCGCGGCGGGGCCGGCGCCGGCCGGATCTCCTGCGGCCGGATCCGCGTGAGCGCGAACAGCGCCGGCGCCACCAGCGCCGTCGCCAGGAAGAACACCGCCTGGCTGGACAGGTACTGGCCGCACAGCCCCATCACCGCCGCGGCGATGCCGGTGCCGGCCGAGGCGAAGGCGGCGTTGCGGCCCAGCCGCTCGCTCATCCCCGCAGGACCGGCCAGGCCGAGGCTGAGCGAGACGATGGCGAAGCTGACGATGCAGCTGGCCGCCGCATGCAGCACGCGCGAGGCCAGCACCACCGGGAAGATCGGCCAGGCGGCGAAGGCGAAGGCGGCGACGCCGATCGCCGCCAGCGCCACGGCCGCCGTCGCCCGCACCGAGCGGACCGAGTCGACGAAGGCGCCGAGCGGCACCTGGCCCACCAGCCCGACCAGGCCGCTGACGGTGAGCACCAGCCCGATATCGACCTGGGTCCAGCGCTGCGTCGTCAGGAACACGGCGACGAAGGCGCCGAAGCCGGTCTGGACATCGGCGACGAAGAACACGAACCA
>NZ_JANX01001123.1 GCF_000767795.1 Inquilinus limosus MP06
GGACAGGCCCGATCTGCTGGAGATCGCCGACGGCTTCCCGGCGGCGGAGGCGGTGGCCCGGCTGTGCCCGATCTTCGGCCTGCCGCCGGAGGAGGCGGAGCGCTGGGTCGGGGAATCGGACCGGTACCTGGCGCGGCTGGACCTGCCGCCGGTCGACCGGCCGGAGGCGCCGGATACGGGGTGACGCCGGCGGTCGGGCCTCGATCCGTTTGGCTCTCCCGCAGGGAAACTCTTTCAGAATAGCCGCGCGGACCTTCCTCTCTTGAGTCCCCCTCCCCTTGCGGGAGGGGGGCAGGGGGAGGGGTCTGCGCGCGTCCGCGCGAATGCGCAAAGGGCAGGCTTCGTCGTCGGGCCAGATCATCAGGCTTCAGGCCGGCTCTGGCGTCGAAAACCCCCTCCCCCTACCCCCCTCCCGCAAGGGGAGGGGGACTCATTTTGCTTTCGACCGATGTCGTCACAAGCCTCCGCCATGATCCCGGAGACATTCCGAAAGGTCCCGCCAAGCGGGAGAGGCAGCGCAAAAAGGTCTCAGGCCGCCGCGCCGGACACCGGGACGGCGGGGCCCAGCCGGCCGGCGGCGAAGGCTTTGTCCAGCTCCTCGATGGCGCAGATGATGTGGTAGAAGCTGCTGGCCGGCGCCGGCTCCTCGACGAAGGTCCCATCGGCCTGCAGCTT
>NZ_JANX01001124.1 GCF_000767795.1 Inquilinus limosus MP06
AATGCCTAACCGAACTGGACCAAATCGGAGAAGATTTGGTCATGTCGAAGTGCGAGCGGTGTGGGCATGGTTGGAGTTGGGAGCTGTCGGATGGCCGGCTGAAATGCCGGCGCTGTGGGCATCGTCGTCGACGGCGGACGTTATGGGATGCGTCTCGGCTGGAGAGCCGGAAGAAGACGGAGTTGGTGCAACGTTTTGTGTGGGGCGTTCCGGTGTACCGGCAGCGCTTCGCAGCGGTGGCGAGCCGTCCGGCGACGGAGCGGTTCTATCGTCTCATCCGGCAGGCCTTGGCCCATGCCGAGCAACTGCGGGAGCCCTTCGAGGGCAGCCTGGAATGCGACGAAAGCACCTTCGGTGGCGCTCGGAAGGGGGGCAAGCGGGGCTGGGGTGCGGCGGGCAAGGTGATGGTCTTCGGCATCGTCAAGCGCAACGGCCTGGTGAAGGCCCAGCCGATCCCGGCTCGCGACAAGGCCTCGGTGCTGCGAGTGATCCGGGCGGAGAGCCGGGAAGGCTCGCTGTACTACACCGACGAATGGCAGGCCTATGCCACTTTGCGGCTGCGGGGCGACCATGTGGTGATCCGCAAAGAGAAGGGACGGCCGGTCGGGCGTGACCATATCAACGGCATCGAGGGCTTCTGGTCTTATGCCAAAAACTGGCTCTACCCCTATCGCGG
>NZ_JANX01001125.1 GCF_000767795.1 Inquilinus limosus MP06
ATCCGGTGCGCGGCCCGGTCCGCCTCGGCCCGGAACGGCCCCAGCCGGCGCCGTCGCGCCAGCCGGATCGCCGCCGCCCGGTCCGGATCCGTCCCGGGCGCGCCGCCATACAGGGACAGGGCCGCGTCCGCAACTGTCTCGTCGATCCCGGCCTCGCGCAGCTTGACCCGGATCGCCCGGGTCGACCGGCCGCGCCGGGCCAGGCCGGCGATCCGCATCTCGGCGAATTGCGCGTCGTCCAGCAGCTTCGACCGGGTCATGCGGTCAAGGAGGGCCGTGATCCGCGCCTCCACCGCCTCGACATCGACCGCGGCCCCGGCCTGCAGGGCGCGCCGGATCCGGCGCTGCAGCACCCGGCGCAGCTGGCCGGTCGATGCGGCGTAGCGGCCGAGATAGTCCAGCGCCGCCCGCTCCAGGGCGGCGTCGTCGAGAGCGGGCGGTCGGCGGGGCGGTCGGTCCATGCGCGACAGTGCCGCGCGGGAGGGGCTGGTGCCAAGTGTGCGCTTGATCGGCAGGACAGGCATCGGAGGAGAGAACGCGTTGCCTCTCCCGCCGGACGCGGGAGAGGTCGGGCTCGCGCAGCGAGACCGGGTGAGGGCTGGCCCAGGCCTCGACGCACTCCCCTCACCCGGAGCCGCTTCGCGTCTCCGACCTCTCCCGCAAGCGAGACCTTTTC
>NZ_JANX01001126.1 GCF_000767795.1 Inquilinus limosus MP06
CGGCCGCCTGCTGGGCGAAGGCGGCGGGCGCCAGGGCGAAGCTGACGACCAGGCCGCCGGCGCCCTGCAGCACGCCGCGACGGGAGAGGGCGGCGCTCACAGCGCGGTCTCCCGCGCCGCCGGCCGATCGGCCGAGGCGCTGCGCATCTCCTCGGCGGCGCGGCGGATCGCACGCAGGATGCGCAGATGGGTGCCGCATCGGCACAGGTTGGGCTGCAGGGCCTGGCGGATCTGCGCGTCCGACGGGGTCAGCGTCTTCCGCAGCAGGGCATGGGCCTGCATCATCATGCCGGGGATGCAGTAGCCGCACTGCGCCGCCTGCTCGGCGATGAAGGCGCGCTGCAGCGGGCCGGGCTCCTCCTCGGTGCCCAGCCCCTCCAGCGTCGTCACCTCCTTGTTCTCCGCCAGCAGCACCGGGACGACGCAGGAGAAGGCGGGCTCGCCGTCGACCAGCACGGTGCAGGACCCGCACTGGCCCAGGCCGCAGCCATATTTGGCGGCGTTGAGCTGCAGCTCGCCGCGCAGCACGTACAGCAGCGGCGTGTCGGGATCGGCGGCGATGGTCTGCCGGCGGCCGTTGACCTTGATCTCGATCATGACCTCTCCCTAATGGCTGGCGGCGGTCGTGGAGGTGGCGACCTCGCTGTCGCGGGCGGTGCGGATGGCGGCGT
>NZ_JANX01001127.1 GCF_000767795.1 Inquilinus limosus MP06
AGCCCGCCGCCGACGCCGGTCGACACGGTCAGGAACACCATCGAGCCGACGCCCTGCGCGGCGCCGTGGCGGAACTCGCCCCAGGCCGCGGCCTGGGCGTCGTTCACCGCCCGCACCGGGACGCCGAGCCGGTCCTGCAGCGCCGCGACCAGCGGCGAATCCGGCGGCACCGGCAGAGTGCCCGGGTTGGTGGCGGAAAGTTTCCCGTCCCGCACCAGCCCGGTGGTGGCGATCCCGACCGGCCCGTCGACCCAACCGGCCACCAGAGCGGCGACGGCCTCGACCAGGCTTTCGAAGCGTCCGTCCCGCGGCGTCGGCGCCTGGCGGCGTTCCAGCACCGCGGCACCCTCCACCCGGGCGGCGGCGATCTTGGTGCCGCCGAGATCGACGACGGTGGTCATCGAGAACTCCCGGCGCTCGCCGCCTGCTCCCTTATAGTCCCCCCTCCCCTTGCGGGAGGGGGGTAGGGGGAGGGGGTTGCCGCCGGACGCGCTGATCCCAGGAATGCAGGTTGGGATGGCGGAGATGGCCATGACTCATTCGCGCGCGGACGCGCGCAGA
>NZ_JANX01001128.1 GCF_000767795.1 Inquilinus limosus MP06
GCGGCCTCGACCAGGTCGCAGGGCAGGCCGCGGATGGCGGCGGTGACGGCGAGGAAGACCAGCGCCGCATGCTCCAGCCCCATGATCCAGACCACCCCGCCGCCGGAATAGAGCGGGTGGTTCGGCCAGGGGCCGGTGACGGCGTCCAGCAGGGCGCGGGCCGGGGTGCCGGCGTCGAGCAGCCGGATCCAGGCCAAAGCGGCGATCTGCGGCGGGATCAGCATCGGCAGCAGGCACAAGAGCGCCAGCACGCCGCGGCGCCGGATGTCGGTCAGGCCGATGGCCAGCGCCAGCCCGCCGCCGACCACCACCGAGACCAGGGTCGAGCCGAGGCCGGAGACCACGGTGTTCTGCAGCGCCCGCAGCGTCGCCCGGCCGCCGAGGATGGCCAGCGCCGCCTCCGGCTGCGCCAGCCCTTCGGCGAACAGGCGCAGCAGCGGCAGGGCGCAGAGCAGCAGCACATACGCGCCGGCCGCCCCGGCCAGCGCATGGTCGCCCCAGCGGCGAGGGCGGAGGGCGGGGGCTGATGCGAGAGAATGGCTCACGGGGCTGATGGGACTGCGCTCGACGATCTCGGAGCCTCCGCGTTTAGAGCATCATGGCTTGAGGATAAATCGCTCCGACGCGATCAGCAGGACGGCTGGATGTTGGGCGCCTTATTTGC
>NZ_JANX01001129.1 GCF_000767795.1 Inquilinus limosus MP06
GTTATTGGGAGTATGTCGCTGGACGACGCGATCTTCACCGCGCCGGCCCATCCGCACTGGGGAGGCACCGCGGTGCTCGGCCCCGGCGGCGAGCTGCTGGGCATCGGCTCGCTGCAGATCCAGCACCAGGCGGAGGACGGGCGGGTGCTGCCGTTGAACATGGTGGTGCCGATCGACCTGCTGCAGCCGATCTTCGACGACCTGAGCACGCTTGGCCGCGTCGACGCGCCGCCGCGCCCCTGGCTCGGCCTGTTCGCAACCGAGGATGAGGGCCGGGTGGTGGTGGTAGGCTTCGCCGGCAACGGCCCGGCCCGGCGGGCAGGGCTGCGCGAGGGCGACGCCGTGCTGGCGGTGGATGGCGAGGCGGTGTCCGACCTGGCCGGCTTCTTCCGCGCCGTCTGGGCGCTGGGCGAGGCCGGGGTCGAGGTGCCGCTGACGCTGGACCGTGAGGGCGACGTGTTCGACGTCAGCATCCGCTCGGCCGACCGCGCCCGGTCGCTGAAGTCGGCGAAGCTGCACTGAAATCGCGACGGGAACAGGGGCGGACAAAGGCGGAGGATACCGTGACGGGGCAGGGCGATGCCGCACCGGTCCTGGCCAAGCGTGCCGGCCTCTACCGCGAG
>NZ_JANX01001130.1 GCF_000767795.1 Inquilinus limosus MP06
GATCTGGCGCCCGGCGGCGGTGGAGAGCCACCTGCCGGAGCGCTGCGTCGCCCCCCGCCCGCCGCTGGCGCCGGACCAGGCGAAGCCCTGGCCGGCCGGCTGGGTGCGCCCCCTGCGCCTGCTGCGCCGGCCGGAGCCGATCAAGGTGATCGCCCAGGTGCCGGACGATCCGCCGACCAGCTTCCAATGGGCCGGCGAGACCCATCGCGTGCGTCGGGCCGACGGGCCGGAGCGCATCGCCTATGAATGGTGGCGCCAGGCCCGGCCGCAGGACCGGGCCGAGCCCGACATGATCCGCGACTATTACCGGGTGGAGGACGAGAGCGGCCGCCGCTTCTGGGTCTACCGCGCCGGTCCCTACCTCCCCGACCGGCCGCCGCGCTGGTTCCTGCACGGGATGTTCGACTGATGGCCGGGGTGGTCCTCAGAGCGCTGCCTGTTTTGAGTCCTTCCTCCCCTCGCGGACTGCGGCATTCACACATCGCCTCTTTTGAGTCCCCCCTCCCCTTGTGGGAGGGGGCTAAGGGGAGGGGGTTCTCTCGGGTTGAGCCGGCCCAGACTGTTGCAAACCGGCACGGACGGCGAGTTCGGTGCCCTGCCCATACGCGCGCGGACGCGCGCCGC
>NZ_JANX01001131.1 GCF_000767795.1 Inquilinus limosus MP06
CGGCCGTTCCGGCTGTCCTGCGCCCGCGGATGGCGGCATCCTGCATCTCCCGCAATGGCCCGGACAACAGGGCGCGCTTTTGCCGCGCGGCTGAATTGGACTTTGGTCTCAGTTGTCCGTTCTCGCCTTGTCGGGACTCCGGGCGGTTCATACAGTCGGCCCAATCCCGCCCCTCGAGCGGGCAGGTTCGGCGGGCTTCGGCCCATGCCGGGCCCAAGCGGAACGCCGGCCCGTCCGGCCCAGCAGGAGGACGTCCGAGATGCGAGGGTTTTCGCTTTTCGCGGCTGTCGCGGCACTCACCCTGCCGATGATGGCCCATGCCCAGGATGCGGCCGGCGACGCCGCCAAGGGCAAGCAGGTCTTCGCCAAATGCCAAGCGTGCCATTCCGTCGAGGCCGGCACCAACAAGCTCGGGCCCTCGCTGCACGGCGTGGTCGGCCGCACCTCGGGCACGCTCGAGGGCTTCAACTACTCCCAGGCCATGAAGGACGCCCATCTGACCTGGGACCAGGCGACGCTCGACAAGTATCTCGCCGGTCCCAAGGCCCTGGTGCCCGGCACCAAGATGGTCTTCCCCGGCCTGCCGAAGGAAGAGGACCGGCTGAACGTGATCGCCTATCT
>NZ_JANX01001132.1 GCF_000767795.1 Inquilinus limosus MP06
GAAGACAATCGATGCGCCGTCTCCTGTTCCTGCTGCCGCTGCTGCTGCTCGTGGCCCTCGCCGTCGGGGTCGGCACCAGGCTCCTGTCCGGCAGCGATCCGCAGGCCTTGCCCTCGGCCCTGATCGACAAGCCGCTGCCGGCCTTCGACCTGGCGGCGCTGCCCGGCCGCTCAGACGGGCTCTCGACCGGTGATTTCGGCAGCCGGCCGATGCTGCTGAACGTCTTCGCCAGTTGGTGCGTGCCGTGCTTGGCCGAGCATCCGGTGATCACCAAGCTCGGCCGCGAGGACGGCATCCCGGTCGTGGCCATCAACTACAAGGACAAGCCGGAGGACGCGCTGGCCTGGCTGAAGCGCAACGGCGACCCCTACCGCCGGATCGGCGCCGATGCCGATGGCCGCACCGCCATCGACCTCGGCGTCTACGGCGTGCCGGAGACCTTCGTGATCGACAAGGCCGGCCGCATCCGCTACCGGCATCCAGGCCCGCTGACCCCGGACATCGTCGACCGCGAGATCCGGCCGCTGCTGGCGGAGCTGGCGAAGTGAGCGCTTTCTTCTTCAGCAGAACAGTCCTTTCTTGTCCCCCCTCCTCCCGCGGGAGGGGGGTACGGGG
>NZ_JANX01001133.1 GCF_000767795.1 Inquilinus limosus MP06
TTGCCGCCGCTGGCGACCAGGACCAGGCCGGGTTCGGGGAAGCGGACGTTGCGGATATGGTCGCGGGCATGGCAGCCGAAGACGCAGGCGGTGCCTACGGCCTCGTCGCGCAGGGTGCCGCCCTCTTCCCCGAAATGGCGGATCAGCGCGGTGGCGGCCCTGTGACCCATGACCTAGTCCGCCACCCGGCCGAAGCCGATGCGGGCGATGCCGTAGCGGCGCTCGTCCAGCAGGGCCAGGCCGGGCACCGCCGGCTCGTCGGCCGCGGTCTCGGCCACCACCAGGCAGCCGGGCGCCAGCCAGCCGGCGGCGGCCACGCGCCCGGATCGCCGGGCCGAGTCAGCCCCTGGCGGTAGGGCGGATCCAGGAACAGCAGCGTCGCCTGTGCCCGCGCCGGCGGCGGCTTCAGCGCATCGGCGCGCAGCAGATGGGCGCGGGTCGTCTCGCCCAGCGTCTCGGCATTCTTCCGGGCGAAGCCCAGCGCCGCGGCCGAGCTGTCGAACAGCCAGGCCTCGGCGGCGCCGCGCGACAGCGCCTCGAAAGCCAGCGCGCCGGTGCCGGCGAAGGCGTCCAGCACCACGGCTCCGGTAATGGCGTCGCCCTCGTCCGGGCCGTAGC
>NZ_JANX01001134.1 GCF_000767795.1 Inquilinus limosus MP06
CAGCGCCTCCAGCTCCTGCCGGATCAGCCCGGCCAAGGCGGGCGCGGCGCCGCCGTCGAGACCGCCACCGACGACGGCGACCGGTCCAGGATCGCCGGCAGGATGAAGTCGCACAGCGCCGGCCGGTCGACGACGTTCAGCGGCACGCCCGCTGCGCGGGCGAGGGCGGCGCTGCGGGCGTTGGCGTCGGGGTCGCCCGAGGCGTCGATCACCAGGCAGGCCCCGGCGAGATGATCGGCGGTCAGCGGCCCCGGCAGGATCTCGGCCGCCGTCTCGGCAAAGTCGGAATCGGCGCCGACCAGCCGGATCGCGGCGCCCGCCCGTCGCAGCAGCTCGAATTTCGGCGCCGTGGCATCGCCGCCGCCGACCAGCACGCAGACCCGGGCGCGCACGGTCAGGAAGACGGGGAGATGAGGCAGGGGGGCTTGGTCCTGCGCAGCCGGATGGGCCGATGGCCGACTTCTTTTGAGTCCCCCCTCCCCTTGCGGGAGGGGGGTAGGGGGAGGGGGTTCGTGCCGATTGAGCCGGCCATGTCCGGCAACGTGCCGATCCTCATTGGGGTGGGGCTGGTCCGCATTCGCGCGCGGACGCGCGCAGA
>NZ_JANX01001135.1 GCF_000767795.1 Inquilinus limosus MP06
ACTGCTGGCGGCGGCGCTGGGCCGGAGGGGCCGGGGCTGTTCGAGGTGATGGTGGCCGGCGACGCGGTGCCGCGCAAGAAGCCGGCGCCGGACGTCTACCAGGCGGTGCTGGAGGCGATGGGACTGGAGCCGGCGGAGTGCGTCGCCATCGAGGATTCGCGCAACGGCGTGCTGTCGGCCCGCCGCGCCGGCCTGCCGGTGCTGGCGACGCCGGGCCTGTACACCGGTGACGACGACCTGCGCCACGCGCTGGCGGTGCTGTCCGACCTGGGCGAGCCGGGCGCGCCCTACCGCCACCTGGGCGGCGCCGGCGCCGGCGAAGGCTGGGTGACGGTCGAGGCGCTGGGACGGTGGGTGGTGGCACCGGGTTGAGCCGCGGATCGTGGTGGCGAAAGCCCCTTCACCCCGCCTTCGGCGTCGGGCCCCTCCCTCTCCCGCGAGGGGACTACGGCATCTACACATTGAGTGGTGGTAGCGAACGGCGGGTCGGCGAGCAGATTGCCTCTCCCGCTTGCGGGAGAGGTCGGGCTCGCGCAGCGAGACCGGGTGAGGGCGGCTCGGCCACGACACCAGGACCCAGCGTTTCAGGACAGGGG
>NZ_JANX01001136.1 GCF_000767795.1 Inquilinus limosus MP06
CCGGCGAACGTGCCCTTGCCCTGGTGGCGCCAGATCCGGCCCTCGGCCTCCAGCACCTCCAGCGCCCGGCGGACGGCGCGGCGGCCGACGCCGATGCGGGCGGCCAGGTCGCGCTCGGTCGGCAGCTGCCATTCGGCGCGGTCGCCCTCGGCGTCCAGCAGCGCGCGCAGCCGTTCCAACGCCACGCTGGAATTCGACACGCCGCGAGGTGTGGGTGAAACCACTTCAGCCATTGGTCTCCCAAAGGCTGCGTCCGCCGATCCGGCTTCGAGCCATCTGCCTGTCCC
This sequence comes from Inquilinus limosus MP06, assembly GCF_000767795.1. Lineage (GTDB taxonomy): Bacteria > Pseudomonadota > Alphaproteobacteria > DSM-16000 > Inquilinaceae > Inquilinus > Inquilinus limosus_E. The sequence continues at coordinate 288 of NZ_JANX01001136.1, forward strand.
TGTTGCGCTTGAAAACGTCGGGCCTGCCGATCCTGAGGACCGATCATGACGCGCGACGCCGCTTCGTCTTGGCAGATAGCCAAGCGCAAAGGGAACCAATTTGCAAATGGTTTCCTGAGTGGTTCGTGTCGTTCGATGGGATGATGGGGCAGGGGGTGGTCGCTGGAGCGCGACGCCCGCCATCCACACTCCCCCTCCCCTTGCGGGAGGGGTAGGGGGGGTGTCGATGCAGGGAGACGAACCTAGATCCGCCGGGAGCGATGCCGGGGCGCGATCGTCAGAGATTCTCCGGGCGGAACCAAACC
>NZ_JANX01001137.1 GCF_000767795.1 Inquilinus limosus MP06
AGCCCGGCTGCGCCGTGCGCGCGGCGCTGGAGGATGGCAGCCTGGACCCGGAGCGCTGGCGCAGCTGGGGCAAGCTGCAGCGCGAGCTGGCGCATCTGGAGCGCAAGGAGGACCCGCTGGCGCGGGCCGAGGCGCGCAAGGTCTGGATCCAGCGCCACAAGCAGTACCGCGCCGGCAAGAAGCGCGGCGACTGGGGGTGAGCGGCATCCGGATGCGGCCTGCCCGCTCGTGACGAAGCCGGGCGTCTTCCTGCGTGCCCCTGCCGCAAGCGAGGCCTTTCCGGAACGCCGGCCTTCGCCGTCATTGCGAGGAGGCGAAGCCGACGAAGCAATCCATGGGCCAGCACGGGCTGCCGCATGGATTGCTTCGCTGCGCTCGCAATGACGATGCCGGCTATTCTGCAAGGGGCCGGCCTGGCCGGGGAGGCCGACATCGCACAGCGATTTCGGGTGAGGAGGCGAGAGCTGGCCACCCTCGGCAATCCCGATCGTCTTTTCGCGTTGCCTCTCCCGCCTGGCGGGATCCTTTTCAGAATTCGATCACCTGAACCGACGCGTGTTTTCCACACTCCCCCTCCCCTTGCGGGAGGGG
>NZ_JANX01001138.1 GCF_000767795.1 Inquilinus limosus MP06
TGCCGGAGCCGGAGCGGACGCCGTCGCAATCCGCCTGGTTCGACGCGGCGGCGGCGCAGGGCGTCCTGCGCTGCCGTCTGGGCGAGGTGTATCTGCGCCATCGGGCGGCCGCCGACGGGCTCGGCGTGGCGCTGCTGCCCTGCTTTCTGGGCGATGCCGACGACCGGCTGCTGCGCCTCGGCGGCCCGGTGCCGGAGTTGGCCGAGGACATCCACCTGATGCTGCATGGCGACCTGCGCCGCGACGCCGCCGTCCGCGCCGTGGCCGAGGCCATCGCCGGCCTGTTCCGCCGCCAGCGCCAAGTGCTCGAAGGCACGCGGCGCGGCTAAGGACCGCCTCATATTGCCTCTCCCGCTTGCGGGACCTTTTCAGAATTCGATCATCTGAACCGGCCCTTACTTTCCACACTCCCCCTCCCCTTGCGGGAGGGGGTAGGGGGAGAGGCTGTCGATGGCGAGAGCCGACGTGGCGTAAGCCAAGATTTCTGCGGGATTGGTGACGACGCCCAGCCACATTTCATCGGCGCCAATA
>NZ_JANX01001139.1 GCF_000767795.1 Inquilinus limosus MP06
GGGTGTTCGGCTGGAACGCGCTGGAGGTGCTGGCCTTCACCGCCGGCACGCCGGACGCGCCGCAGAACGCCATCCCGCCATCGGCGCGGGTGCATTGCCAGCTCCGCTTCGTCGTCGGCACCGACGTCTCGGACCTGCCCGGCACGGTCGGCGCCTATCTCGAGGCGCAGGGCTTCCGCGGCATCGAGGTCAGCGAGTCCGGCACGCCGATGCTGGCGACGCGGCTCGACCCCGACGATCCCTGGGCGCGCTGGGCCGCCGGCTCGATCGCCGCCACCACCGGGACGGCGCCGATGGTGCTGCCCAATGTCGGCGGGTCGCTGCCGAACGAGGTCTTCGCCGGCACGCTGGGCCTGGCCACGGTCTGGGTGCCGCACTCCTATGGCGGCTGCCGCCAGCACGGCCCCGACGAGCACCTGCTGGCCCCGCTCGCCCGCGAAGGGTTGCAGATGATGACGGGGTTGTTCTGGGATCTGGGGGAAAGCGGCGCCGCCGTGGCGCGACAGCGTGGCGTGTAGACAGGCTGCGATTGTGAGGGCGCATTGCCTCTCCCGCTTGCGAGACCTTTTCGGAATGG
>NZ_JANX01001140.1 GCF_000767795.1 Inquilinus limosus MP06
GGCCGGCGCGCCGGCGCATCGCTTCGCCCAGCGCGGCGTCGCCCGGACGTTCCAGGTGCCGCGGCTGTTCCGCCGCATGACGGTGATGGAGAACCTGATCGTGCCGGCGCTGTCCGACCCCGGGGAGCGGCGGGCCGCTGCGGAGGAGCGGGCGCGCGACGTGCTGCAGTTCCTGAAGCTCGGCCACCTGGCGGACCAGTACGCGCGGGCGCTGTCGGGCGGCCAGCAGAAGCTGCTGGAGCTCGGCCGGGCGCTGATGCTGAAGCCGCGGCTGCTGCTGCTCGACGAGCCCTTCGCCGGCGTCCATCCGCGCCTGCTGGAGCAGATCATCGACCACATCAAGGCCCTCAACCGCGACGGCCACACCATTGTGGTGGTCGACCACAATCTGGAGGCCATCCAGTCCGTGGTGACGCGGGTCATGGTCATGGCGCGCGGCCGCAAGATCGCCGATGGCGGCGTCGCCGAGGTGCTGCGCAACCCCGACGTCGTCCGCGCCTATACCGGCACGCGGGCCCACCGATGAGCGGCACGATGCCAGAAACATCCCGCCCCGCCCCGCGCTGGCACGATGC
>NZ_JANX01001141.1 GCF_000767795.1 Inquilinus limosus MP06
CCGGCCGGCAGCCCGAGGAGACGGTCCAGCGCCGGCAGGTCGCGATCGTCGACCGTGACGGCGACCCAGTGCCCGGCCGCGTCGCGGAAGCAATCCTGCAGCCGGTGCGGTGGCTGGGCGTTGCCTCGGCGCGCCGGCTCCTCCGCCGCCACGAACGCCTCCCCCAGCAGGAAGCTGGTCAGCTCGCGCTGCGACAGGTCGAGATGGGTGCCCCCGGCGCCCGACCGGCTGGCCCGCCACGCGGTGGCGATCATCCCGGCCGCGAAGATCGCGACGACCTGGTCGGGGTAGTTGAGGTCGCGGCCGCTGACCACCGGCCCGCCATCGGCATAGCCGCCGGCCCAGGCCAGGCCCGACACCGCCTCCAGCGTGCTGCCGTAGGAGACATAGCCGGCATCCGGCCCGGTCTCGCCCTGGCTCGAGATCGAGGCCAGGACGATGTCCGGATTGGCGCCCCGCAGGACGTCGTAGCCGAGGTCGAAGCGCGCGAGGACGCCGCGGCGGAAGTTCTCGACCACCACGTCGCTGCGCCGGGCCAGGCGCAGCAGGGCGGCCCGGCCTTCCGGATGCTTC
>NZ_JANX01001142.1 GCF_000767795.1 Inquilinus limosus MP06
CCGCCCCGCCGCGTTGCGCGGGGAATGGCAGGCCGAGCAGTGGCCCAGCCCTTCGACAAGGTAGCGGCCGCGATTCCACTCCGCCGACTGCGCCGGCTCCGGCCGCAGCTCGCCCTGGCGCAGGAACAGCGCGTTCCACCCCGCCATCAGCGGCCGCAGATTCAGCGGGAAGGGCAGCGCCGTCTTTGGCGGCGTCGACCGCACCGCCGGCTGCGCCATCAGATAGGCGTACAGCGCCTGCATGTCGGCATCGGCGATGCGGGTGAAATGCGGATAGGGGAAGGCCGGATACAGATGATGGCCGTCACGGCTGATCCCCTGCCGCATCGCCCGCTCGAAGGCGGTGTAGGACCAGGCGCCGATGCCGGTCTCCGGGTCCGGCGTGATGTTGGTCGAAATGACCGTGCCGAACGGCGTCACCATGGCATGGCCGCCGGCATTGACCACGCCATCCGGCCCGGTGTGGCAGACGGCGCAGTCGCCCAGCGCCGCCAGCTGCCGGCCGCGCTCGATCGTCTCCGCCGAATAGGCCGACGGGTCGGGCGGGCGATCGGCGCGATCTCCGCCCGCC
>NZ_JANX01001143.1 GCF_000767795.1 Inquilinus limosus MP06
GTCGCCGATCGCTATCCGGGGCTGGTGGTGCGCAGCTTCTTCATCGACCGCATCGTCCACCTGGCCGAGGAGGGCTACGACGTCGCCGTGCGCATCGCCGAGCTGCCGGATTCCGGCCTCAGCGCCGTCCGCGTCGGTACGGTGCGGCGGATCGTCTGCGCGTCGCCCGCCTATCTGGCGGCGCACGGTACGCCGCGCAGCCCGGCCGACCTTGCGGAGCACGAGGCGATCCCGTTCATCCGGGGGCCGTCGACGCGCGACTGGGTGTTCCATCGGGGCGGGCGAACGGAAACGGCCGGGCCGCGGGTCCGGCTGATCGTGAACCAGGCCGATGTCGCGGTGGCGGCGGCGGTGGCGGGGCACGGCCTGACCCGGGTGCTGTCCTACCAGGCGGCGGCGGAGATCCGCGCCGGGCTGCTGCAGGTGGTGCTGCAGGAGTTCGAGCCGCCGCCGATCCCGATCCATGTCGTGCATCAGGAGGGCCGCCGCGCCTCCGCCCGGGTGCGGGCGCTGGTGGACTTCCTGGCCGAGGGGCTGCGGGCGGATCCGACGCTGCGA
>NZ_JANX01001144.1 GCF_000767795.1 Inquilinus limosus MP06
CCGCCCGCGCCACTTTGGCGCTGAAGCGGCACGGGGTCGAGGTCGCGGGGCTGGTCGACAGCCGCGCCGTCCTGCCCGGCCCGCTGGCGGAAGAGCTGCACGCCGCCGGCATCGCGATCCATGCCGGGTCGGCGGTGCGCGGCGCCAAGGGTCGCCTCGGCGTCGAGGGCGCACGGATCGGCGCGGCCGACGGCAGCGGCAGGGCGACCGCGATCGACTGCGACGCCATCGCCATCTCCGGCGGCTGGATGCCGACCACGCATCTGCTGAGCCAGCGCGGCATCCGCCCGAAGCTGGACTGGACCCGCGGCGGCTATGTGCTGCCGGATCTCGACGGCCCGCTGCTGGCCGCCGGCGCCTGTGCCGGCCGTGCCACCACCGAGGCCGCGATCGCCGACGGCCTGGCGGTGGGACGGCAGGCTGCCCTGTACGCGAAGACCAACGGCGCCAATCCCAAGAGAGTCCCCCCTCCCTCGCGGGAGGGGCCAGGGGGAGGGGTTGGTGCCGCCGACGCAGGATCCGCCGGCCTGAGCCAGGCTTCGGGAACCCCT
>NZ_JANX01001145.1 GCF_000767795.1 Inquilinus limosus MP06
GTGGTGCCGAACGCCACCGCCACGGTGATGCCGCGGCTGGTGTCGATGGTCGCCGCCCGGTTCAGCGGCCCGGTGCTGCTGAAGCTGTCGGCCCAGGCCGCGCCGGTGCTGGGCGCCGCCGCCGGGGCCGCGGTCAACCTGGCCTTCCTGGAGCATTTCCGCCGCCTGGCGCGGGCCCATTTCACCGTGCGGCGGCTGGAACGGACCCATGGCCCCGCGGCGGTGCGGCTGGCCTATGAGAGCCTGCGGCCGGTGCCGCCGCCCGACCTGGCGGCGCTGCCGCAGAGGCGCCGCCGGGGCTGATCCGGCAGGTATATTAACTCTGTAACATTGTTGTATAAATCGGCTTTGCATCAGGATATGTAAATTATCGGATCGCGCCATCGCGCGCCGTAATTCTTGTCCCGAGGCTGCCATGACCACCGCCACGCTCGCCTTGCCGCTGCTCGACCTGTCCCGGCTCGATGCCGGCCCGGCGGCGCGCCAGGCCCTCCTCGACCAGCTGCGCGCGGCCGCGCGGGATGTCGGCTTCTTCTATCTCGGCGGCCATGGC
>NZ_JANX01001146.1 GCF_000767795.1 Inquilinus limosus MP06
CGTCCTGCCGCCGCTGAAGTTGCCGCGCAAGTTCAAGGGCCTGGCGAAGCCGTCGCGCTACAAGGCCGTGCATGGCGGCCGCGGCTCCGGCAAGTCGCATGTCTTCGCCGAGCTCTTGGTGCGGCGCTGCGTCGACGCCGCGCCGCTCAGGGCCGTGTGCATCCGCGAGGTGCAGCGCTCGCTCGACCAGTCGGTCAAGCGGCTGCTGGAGGACAAGATCCGGGCGCTCGGCCTCGGCCCCGCCTTCACCGTCCAGGCCGACCGCATCCTCGCGCCCGAGGGCGGCCGCATCATCTTCCAGGGCATGCAGACCCACACGGCCGAGAGCATCAAGTCGCTCGAGGGCTACGACATCGCCTGGGTCGAGGAGGCGCAGTCCCTGTCCCGGCGCAGCCTGGACCTGCTGCGCCCCACCATCCGCAAGCCGGGGTCGGAGCTGTGGTTCTCCTGGAACCCGACCCGGCCGGAGGACCCGGTGGACCAGCTGTTCCGCGCCGGCCGGGCGCCGCCGCGCAGCACCGTGATCCAGGCCAACTGGACCGCC
>NZ_JANX01001147.1 GCF_000767795.1 Inquilinus limosus MP06
GGTGATCGAGCCGCTCGGCGCCCACACCTTGATCCTGGGCGAGGTGGCGGGCGCCAAGTTCACCGCCCAGGTCGACGCCCATTTCCCCGCCCGGCCGGACGAGCCGGCGACGATCAGTCTGGATCCGGACCGGCTGCACCTGTTCGAGACGGCGGGCGGGCAGGCGATTTGAGGAGAAGCCTGCCGGCCCTCACTCCTTCGGCTTGCCGTACACCCCGCGCAGGAAGAAATCCCAGATCGCGTAGACCAGGGCGGCAGCCCACAGGAACTGCCACAGCCGGTCGCCCAGCCACAGGAACTCCGCCGTCAGGGCGGCTATCAGCAGGATGACGATCAGCAGCCGGACCCAGAGGGGTTCGAGCCAGGGATGGGCTTGCGGCGTCGGCATCGTCTCCAGCGCGTCGGCAGGGCAGGGGCGGCGAGAGTGGCACGGGACCGCGCCCGGCATCCAGCGGCGTTTTGAACGGCGTCCGGCCGCGCTATGGTCGGGCCGGCCGACAGGAAAGGACCCCGCCGATGACCCGGATCATTCTCGACTGCGAC
>NZ_JANX01001148.1 GCF_000767795.1 Inquilinus limosus MP06
AGCGTCACGCTGCGCGCCGTGCTGGGGCTGGTGCGGCCGCCCGGCCGGGTCGGCGGCCAGGTGCTGTGGCAGGGCCGCGACCTGCGGACATTGCCCGAGCCGGCGCTGCGCCGGGTGCGGGGCGGCGAGATCGCGATGATCTTCCAGGAGCCGATGACGGCGCTGAATCCGGTGCTGCCGATCGGGCTGCAGATCGACGAGAGCCTGCGCACCCACACCGATCTCGGCCGCCGGGCGCGGCGCGACCGGGCGCGCAACCTCTTGGACCTGGTCGGCATCCCGGCCGCCGCCCGGCGGCTCGACGACTATCCGCACCAGTTCTCCGGCGGCATGCGGCAGCGGGCGATGATCGCGATCGCCTTGGCCTCGGAACCCAAGCTGCTGCTGGCGGATGAGCCGACCACGGCGCTGGACGTCACCATCCAGGACCAGATCCTGACCCTGCTGCTGCAGCTGCGCGACCGGCTGGGGATGAGCGTGATCCTGGTGACCCACGACCTCGGCGTGGTGGCGCAGAGCTGCGACCGCATGGCGGTGATGTA
>NZ_JANX01001149.1 GCF_000767795.1 Inquilinus limosus MP06
CCGCGGCTTCGTCCTGCTGCGCCGGCCGGAGGGCGACGAGATCGCCCGGTTGATCCCGCGCTCGGAGGGCGAGGCGGTCTATGCCGCGATCATGACCGACCGGGCCAATGGCCGGCTGCCGCAGGAGGTGTCGGAGGCGGAGCTGATCCCGCGCTACGGGGCGCCGCGCGGCGTGGTCCGCAAGGTGCTGATGCGCTTCGCCGCCGAGGGGCTGGTGCAGCGCCAGCGCGGCCATGGCTGGCGCTTCGTCGACAGCCTGGAGACCGACGAGGCGGTGAATGAGAGCTACCAGTTCCGCATGGTGGTGGAATGCGCGGCGCTGCGGCAGCCGGGCTTCCGCGTCGACCGCGACCGGGTGCAGCAGCTGCGCCGGGCTCACGAGGACATATTGGCCCGCGCCCCCGGCGGCATCGGCACCGACGAGTGGTTCCGGGTGAACACGGCGTTCCACGAGATGCTGGCGGCGTCGTCCGGCAACCGCTTCTTCCTGCAGGCGGTGCGGCAGCAGAACGCGCTGCGCCGGATGCAGGAATAT
>NZ_JANX01001150.1 GCF_000767795.1 Inquilinus limosus MP06
GCATCCTGGTCGCCCGTTTCGCCGCGCCGGACGGTGCGGTGCTGCGGCGCGACCTGATCTCGGCGCTCGGCGTGCTGCGGGCCGGGCGCCCGCTGCCGCGCGTCTGGCAATGCTGATGAAGAACCGGGAGGAGTTGCCGTGAACCTGACCCCGCGGGAGAAGGACAAGCTCCTGATCGCCATGGCCGCGATGGTGGCGCGCCGGCGGCTGGAGCGCGGCGTGAAGCTGAACTATCCGGAGGCGGTGGCGCTGATCTCCGACTTCGTCACCGAAGGGGCGCGGGATGGCCGCTCGGTGGCCGAGCTGATGTCGGCCGGCGCCACGGTGCTGACCCGCGACCAGGTGATGGAGGGCGTGGCCGAGATGATCCACGACGTCCAGGTCGAAGCCACCTTCCCCGACGGCACCAAGCTGGTGACCGTCCATCAGCCGATCAGGTGAGGGAGGATGGGGATGCAACACTCCGCCGCCAGGCCTCACGAGTCCCCCCTCCCCCTGCGGGAGGGGGGTAGGGGGA
>NZ_JANX01001151.1 GCF_000767795.1 Inquilinus limosus MP06
CCTCGCCGCGGCGGCCACCTTCGGCTCGCGCCGCCGCCGCGGTCATGGCGCCAGCGTCGCGGCGAAACGCAGCCGGACGTAGTCCGCGCTCCAGTTGCCGGACTGGTCGCGCAGGCTGGGTGCCAGCAGCGCCTGCACCTCGTCCAGCAGCGCCGCCCGCGCCGGGCCGTCGATGCCGTCCAGCAGCGGGTTGGCGAAGGTGTCCAGCCAGCCGCGCATGCCGGTGGGCAGCGGCGTCGGCCGCGGCACCAGGGCGACGCTGTCGACCCGGAAGCCCTGCGCCTCCAGCTTCGCGGCGTACTCCGCCGGGGTCGGGAAGAACCAGGGCATCCGGGCGGCGCCGTCCAGGCCGCGGGCGTTCAGCACCGCGACCAGGGCGGTGACGATCGCCGCCACATTGCCGTGGCCGCCGAACTCGCCGACGAAGCGGCCGCCCGGCTTCAGCGCGCGGCGGACGCCGGCGATCACGGCATCGGCGCCCTTCATCCAGTGCAGCGCGGCGTTGCTGAACACA
>NZ_JANX01001152.1 GCF_000767795.1 Inquilinus limosus MP06
GCCGAGGGCCGCGGCGACCTGGGCCTGGACGAGGTCGGCATCGCCTTCGCCGCCCGCTTCGTCGCCTTGGTCACCGGGCGGCCGCCGGACCGGGCCGGGCCGGCGGCGCGCGACCGCCGCCGGGCGGTGGAGGCGGCGCTGTGGATCGATGCCCATGCCGACCAGCCGGTCGACCTGGACGGCGCGGCCCGCACCGTCGGCCTGAGCCCGTTCCATTTCCTGCGCATCTTCGCCCGCAGCCTGGGGGTCACGCCGCACCAGTACCTGGTCCGCGCCCGGCTGCGCCGCGCCGCCCGCCTGCTGGCGGAGGACGCGCGGTCCGTCACCGACATCGCCTATGATGTCGGCTTCGGCGACCTGTCGAACTTCGTGCGCAGCTTCCACCGCGCCGCCGGCGTCTCACCCCAGCGGTTTCGAAAAGCGGCGAGGGGCGAGCGCGGGATCCTGCTGGAGAGGCTGGCGCCGGCTGGGACCGGATAGATTGCTTCGCCTCAGATCCTCTCCCCTCCCGCAAA
>NZ_JANX01001153.1 GCF_000767795.1 Inquilinus limosus MP06
AGGGCGAGCGGCTGGTGGCGGCGATCGACCGGCTGGCGCCCGCCGGCGCCGGGGTGGTGCTGGGCGGCGACTTCAACACCAAGGAGGCGCTGGGGTCCCTGGAGGCGCCGGAGGAGCCGCTGTTCGCCGTGCTGCGCGACGCCGGCTTCGACTGGCATCGCTGCAACGTGCCCGGCCCCACCCAGCGCACCCGCCCCGACGGCACGCCGGTGCCGCCCTTCGCCAAGCTCGACTGGCTGTTCACCCGCCACGCCGACGCCGAGGCGCCGGCGACGATCGCCGCCGTGGACGAGACCGGCGCCGCCATCTCCGACCACGACGTGGTGGCGGCGACGGTGCTGACGGGGGTGGTGGCGGAGCAGAAGGTCGCGGCCGGGGCTGAGGCTTAGAATACAGCTCAGATTGCCTCTCCCGCCTGGCGGGAGAGGTCGGGCGTCCGTCAGGACGACCGGGTGAGGGCTGGCCCAGGCCTCGACAAAC
>NZ_JANX01001154.1 GCF_000767795.1 Inquilinus limosus MP06
ATGGCGGCCGAGCGCGGCGACGCCGACGCGCAGGCCATGCTGGGCGCAGCGTATCATCTGGGATCAGGTGTGCCGAAGGACCCGGTCCAGGCGCTGGCCTGGTTGCAGCGTGGCCAAGCCGGCGGCAGTGCGCTGGCCGGCCGCTTCCTTGGACCAGCCCGGGCCGCTCTCGATGGCGGTGTGGATCATGGTCCGGCCTGATCGCACCCTCAACGAGTCCCCCCTCCCCTTGCTCCACCGCATCTACAGATCGAGCAGCGGCAGCGAACGGCGGGTCTACGAACAGATTGCCTCTCCCGCTTGCGGGCTATCGGATTCACACATCCTTGAAATGAGCTTTTACAAGTCCCCCCTCCCCTCGCGGGAGGGGGGCAGGGGAGGGGGCGTGCGCGCGTCCGCGCGCGAATGGGCAGGGCCCCGAACTCACCGTCCGTACTGGTTTACAACAGTCTGGGCCGGCTCGAACCGAGAGAACCC
>NZ_JANX01001155.1 GCF_000767795.1 Inquilinus limosus MP06
CCGCGCGAAGGAGACGGCCGGGCTGCGCAGGTAGTTGTAGCCGACCATGGTGGTGACGCCGGCCTCGGCCGCGGCCGCCGCCATCTCCGCCGCGTCGGCGGCGGCCAGCGCCAGCGGCTTCTCGCAATAGACATGCTTGCCGGCCCTGAGCGCCGCCAGCGCCATCGGCTTGTGCAGCAGGTTGGGGGAGGTGATGGCGACGAGGCCGACCTGCGGGTCGGCCACCAGCGCCTGCCAGTCGCCGGTGGCGCGGGCGAAGCCGAAGCGGTCGGCGGCGCGCTGCGCGGCGCCGGCATCGATGTCGGCCACCATCTCCAGCCGGGCGCCGAGCCGGGTGCGGAACACCGCCGGCGCCGCCCGGAAGGCCAGGGCATGGCATTCGCCCATGAAGCCGGTGCCGATCAGGCCGACGCCGATGCTGGTGGTCATGTCTGGTCTCTCAAAGCATTCCAGTCCCCCCTCCCCTCGCGGGA
>NZ_JANX01001156.1 GCF_000767795.1 Inquilinus limosus MP06
TAGAAGGGCCGGTCGAACAGCGTGTCGCGCAGCGCCAGCGCCGCGGCCAGGCGGCGGCGCAGGAAGGCGGTGTCGATCGCCGCGTCCGGGCTGCGGTCGAGCATGCGCACCGCGATCAGCGCATGCCGGTTGAAGCCGCCGACGCCGAGCGCCTTGCCGCTGGCCGCCTCGACCCGCACCGGGGCGCCCAGCGGCACCTCGCGCAGCTCCGGCGTCATGGCGATCTCGTTCGAGAAGATCCAGGGATGGCCGGCGGCGACACGCTTGTCGCGGCCGGGCTGCAGGCGGATGAGCGGCAGGTCGGTCATGGTGGCGGAGCATAGGGGCAGGCCTTCGGACGGGAACCGCGACGTTGACGCCGGACCGGCCGCTCCTGTCTGCTGCCCACTCGCCGCCATCGAAGAGCCAAGCCATGACCATCCGCCCGGGCCCGCGCAATTCCATCACCGATATCGCCGGCCTGACGGTCGGCC
>NZ_JANX01001157.1 GCF_000767795.1 Inquilinus limosus MP06
ATCGCCGCGCGGTGCTGATGGCCGGGGCCGCGATCGCGGCGCTGGGCGAGTTCGTCGCCGCCGCCACGGCGCTGGTGGCCGCGCCGCTGCAGGCGGAGGCGCTGATCCCGGCGCTGCTGCTGCTGGGCACCGGCCAGGGGCTGCTGATGACGCCGCTGCTGAACACCGTGCTGGGCGGCATCCGCGACGGCCATATCGGCTCGGCCTCGGGCATGCTCAGCACCGTGCAGCAGGTCGGCGGCGCCTTCGGCGTGGCAATCGCCGGGATCCTGTTCGCCGCGGTGCTGGACGGCGCCCGTGCGGCCGGGCTGGGCGAGGCCACGGCCTATGCCCATGCCTTCGCGGCCGCGGCGGGCTATGGCGGCGTGGCGACCCTCGCCGTGCTCGGCCTGCTGTTCGCGCTGCCGAAGGGGGAGGCCGGCTGAGCAGTCTTTCAGTCCCCCCTCCCTCGCGGGAGGGGGGCGAGGG
>NZ_JANX01001158.1 GCF_000767795.1 Inquilinus limosus MP06
GCGGCGCCGGCCCGGCGCTGCTGCGCCTGGCCGAGCGGCTGGGCGCGCCGGTGGTCACCACCTACAAGGCCAAGGGGCTGGTGCCGGAGGATCACCCGCTGGCGCTCGGCGGCGCCGGGCTGTCGCCGGCGGCCGACGCGGTGCTGCTGCCGCTGTTCCAGCAGGCCGACCTGCTGCTCTTCGTCGGCTACGACCCGATCGAGATGCGGCTCGGCTGGCTCGACCCGGTCGCGGACCCGGCGAAGATCATCGAGGTCACCGGCGCCCCGGCCGACCACGCCATGCACCACGCCGGCATGCGCCTGCTGGCGGCTCCTGTCGCGGCGATCGAGGCGCTGGCCGAGGCGATCGGCGCAGACAATCGCCGGGAAGGTGGCGGTATCTCGGATAGCCTCTCCCGCGTGGCGGGAGAGGTCGGGCGTCCGCAGGACGACCGGGTGAGGGCTGGCACCGGCCTCGACAAAAATC
>NZ_JANX01001159.1 GCF_000767795.1 Inquilinus limosus MP06
ACAGCACGGCGGCCGGGCCTGAGGCGGTGGCCTCGGTGCAGGACGGCGTCGCGGTCGGCCATGGCGCGACCGCCGGAGCCAATGCCGGTGACGTGGCGCTGGGTCGGGCTCGGTGACGGCGGCGGCGGTCGGCACAGCCGGCGCGACCATCGGCGGCACGGCCTACACCTTCGCCGGCGCCACCCGACCTCGACGGTCAGCGTCGGCGCGCCGGGGCGGAGCGGACCATCACCAATGTCGCGGCGGGGCGGCTCTCCGACACCTCGACCGATGCGGTGAACGGCTCGCAGCTCTTCGCCACCAACGAGGCGGTCGACAGCGTCACGACGACGGTGACCAACATCAACAATGGCGGGGGCATCAAGTACTTCCACGCCAGCTCGACCGAGCCCGACTCGCAGGCCCTGGGGACGGACTCCGTCGCCATCGGCCCGAATGCGGTCGCCAACAATGCGGGT
>NZ_JANX01001160.1 GCF_000767795.1 Inquilinus limosus MP06
GGCTTCCTGGACGGCGCCCGGGCGACGGGCCGGGCCGCGCCGCGCGACTTCTCGATCATCGGCTTCGATGACGTCACCCGGCCGGCCTCGGCGCCCTACGGCTGACCACGATCCGCCAGGACCCGCCCGCCTGGCCGCCCGTGCCGCGGCGCTGATGCTGGAGCGCGCCGAGGATCCCGCCCGGCCGGCCACGATCGACGTGGTGCCGGTGGCGCTGGTGCGGCGGGAGACGGTGGCGGGCTGACGCGATATCGAGCGTCTTCTCGCGTTGCCTCTCCCGCAAGCGAGACCTTTTCAGAATAGCGCGAGCCGCTCTTCTTGAGTCCCCCCTCCCCTTGCGGGAGGGGGTTAGGGGGAGGGGTCTGCGCGCGTCCGCGCGCGAATGGGCGAAGGCCCCGATCAGCCGGACAGGCTGATTTGCCAGGATCCAGGCCGGATCGAATCGAGAGAACCC
>NZ_JANX01001161.1 GCF_000767795.1 Inquilinus limosus MP06
CTATTCCGAAAAGGTCTCGCAAGCGGGAGAGGCCACACGCGCTGCGCTCGATGGACGTGAATGCTGTAGCCCCGCACCGGACAGGAAAAGGGAAGCGGGCTCTCATGAACAAGCCGTGCGGGCCTCTCACAATCGGACAGGTGGCGGTCCGGATTCCGGACCGGCGGCGCCGCCCGGCCATGCTAGTCTCGACGCCATGGCGGGATACGGTCAGTTCTGCGCGGTGGCGCGTGCGCATGAGGTGCTGGGCGGGCGCTGGACGCTGCTGGTGGTGCGCGAGCTCTTGTGCGGCAGCCGGCGCTTCAACGACATTCGCCGCGGCATCCCGCGGATCTCCCGCACCATGCTGTCGGAACGACTGCAAGCGCTGGCGGCGATCGGCGCGGTCGAGCGGGCCGAGGGCGAGCACGGGCCGGAATACGGGCTGACCGAGGCGGGGCGGGAGCTGGCTGGGC
>NZ_JANX01001162.1 GCF_000767795.1 Inquilinus limosus MP06
GCGGTCTGGCCGGCGTCGCCTGGGCCGCGCTGGCGGCGCTGGCCACGGCCGGCGGCACCATCCTTGGCGCCCGCAACCAGCGGCGCGGCATCCCGATCCCGGCGGTGATGGGCTGGGGCGCCCTGACCGGCGCGGCCGTCGCCTTCGCCTGGTCGGCCGCCGCCGGCTCCGCCTTCGCGATCGACACCTCGGTCCGTTATCTCGGCAGCCTGGCCTATCTCGCCATCGCCGCCTCCTGCATAACCTTCCTGATGTATTTCGACCTCGTCCGCCGCATCGGCCCGGCCCGCACCGCCTACACCCTGGCGCTGGTGCCGGTGGTGGCGCTGGCCCTGTCGGCCGGCTTCGAGGGCCTCGCTCTCGGCCCCGGCCTGCTGCTCGGCGCCGCCGCCATCCTGCTCGGCAACGTGCTGGTGCTACGCGGC
>NZ_JANX01001163.1 GCF_000767795.1 Inquilinus limosus MP06
AGATCATGGCGACACGGGCGTCAGTCATGGCGGCCTCCGTCAATGCCTGGCGTCAGCGGGCCCGTTCTCCCAGCCGCAACCCAATGAGTCCCCCCTCCCCTCGCGGGAGGGGGGTAGGGGGAGGGGGTTGTCGCAGCGGGCTCCGGCCCAGGCCAACTCAGGCAGGATTGGTCGGAGATATTGGGCCCATGCGCATTCGCGCGCGGACGCGCGCAGACGCCGCGCGCGCGCGCGACGACGACGACGACGACGACGACGACGACGACGACGACGACGACGACGACGACGACGACGACGACGACGACGACGACGACGACGACGACGACGACGACGACGACGACGACGACGACGACGACGACGACGACGACGACGACGACGACGACGACGACGACGACGACGACGACGACGACGACGACGACG
>NZ_JANX01001164.1 GCF_000767795.1 Inquilinus limosus MP06
CCGTCGTCACGGCGGTGCCGATCACCAGGGCGCCGGTGGGCAGGTCCGGCGCCAGCCCACCGGCGATGCCGAAGCTGAGCAGCGCGGTGGCCCCCTGCCCCGCCAGATCGCGGGCCAGCCGCTCCGCCCGGGCCGGGTCGCTGGCCGAGCAGGCGACCAGCGGCGAGACCCGCCGCGCGATCTCCGCCTCCCGCGCCAGGCCGGTCAGGATGCCGAGCATCAGAGACGCCAATCCAGCAATCCTCCCCCTCCCCTCGCGGGAGGGGGTAGGGGGAGGAGGTTGTCGATCGAGGGGCGCCCCGGCGGCCAATCAAGAGCCTGGGCGCGCTTGGTCGCGATACGAGGTGCCAGCGCTGTTCGGCGCGAGCGCGCGCGCGCGCGCGCGCGCGCGCGCGCGCGCGCGCGCGCGCGCG
>NZ_JANX01001165.1 GCF_000767795.1 Inquilinus limosus MP06
GAGAAGGCGCTGTCGACCGCGCGCAAGGCGGTCAAGCTGGCGCCGGAGGAGGCGGCGCTGCACCGTCATCTCGGCAACCTGCTGGCCGGGCAGAAGCGCTGGGACGAGGCGATCCTGGTGCAGCGCCGGGCGGTCGAGCTGGAGCCGTCCCATGCCGGGGCGCGCCGGCAGCTGGAGGCCGCCGAGGCCGAGGCCCGCAAGGCCAGGATCCGGCGGCCGGCCGCCCCCGTCCCGGGCCACAGCGGCGTCGCCGCGGAGTAGGTGGGAGGCATCGCAGCTCCCTCTCCCCCAGGATCTGTCGGATTCACACTTCGTTGAAGTGAGCTTTTATAAGTCCCCCCCTCCCCTTGCGGGAGGGGGGGACTTCTAAAAAGAGGCGATGTGTGAATGCAATGGCCGCGGGGAGGGCAGATA
>NZ_JANX01001166.1 GCF_000767795.1 Inquilinus limosus MP06
ATGCGACCGGCCGCCACGTTGGTGATGGTCCGCTCGGCTCCAGCCGCGCCGACGCTGACCGTCGAGGTCGGGGTGGCGCCGGCGAAGGTGTAGGTGGTGCCGGCGATCTTGGTGCTGGCGGTGCCGACCACAGCCGCCGTGGTGCTGCCCAAGCCGAGGGCGACATCGCCCGCATTGGCTCCGGCGGTGGCGCCGTGACCGATGGCGACGCCGTCCTGCACCGAGGCCACCGCCTCCGGCCCGGCCGCCGTGCTGTCCGTCCCGGTCGCCTGGCTGTCCGCCAGGGTCGAGTTGGCGTGGAAGTACTTGATGCCCTTGCCGTTGTTGATGTTGGTGACCTCGTTCGCGACGGTCTCGATCGCCTGGTTCGAGGCGAAGAGCTGCGAGCCGTTCACCGCATCGGTGAGT
>NZ_JANX01001167.1 GCF_000767795.1 Inquilinus limosus MP06
GTCCGGCTCGGTCATGACAGGGCCCGCGCCGGCATCGGATGCGGCAACCGGCCGGCGGTCAGCTCGGCCAGGCGGCCGAGGCAGTTGAACCCCTGGCAGCGGCCCATGCCGCAGCGGGTGCGCCGCCTCAGCCCGCCGAAATCGCCCGGCGGCAGCGGGCCGGCCAGGGCCGCCTCGATCTCCCGCTGCGTCACCATCTCGCAATGGCAGACGATCTCCCCGTAGCCGGGCAGCTGCCAGTCGCGCGGGCGGTGCTCGGCCAGGTTCGGCATGCGGGGCGCCGGCGTCTCGGGCCGGGCGGCGCCGGATGCCCCGCCGACGATGCCCAGCGCCTCGACGTGTCGGGCGATGCCGAGCGCCGCCGTCATGCCGGTGGAGCGGATGCCGCCGACCGTGACCCAGC
>NZ_JANX01001168.1 GCF_000767795.1 Inquilinus limosus MP06
GACCAGACCGATGGCGATGCCGATGCCGGCCAGAAGCTGCACCACCAGCGTCGCCCGCCGCGAGGGCACGAAGGCCCCGGCCAGCAACAGGCCGGCGGCGGCGATCGCCACCGGTCCCCAGGGCGCGGCCAGGTCGAGCGCGCCGATCGGCCGGCCGGACAGCAGCCGGTTCGGGGCATTGGTCAGGATCGGCAGCGCCAGCACCCCGGCCAGCGCCACCAGCCCCAGCACCAGCAGCACGCGGTTGCGGATCAGGGACATGGCAGGCGAGCCGGGAACAGCGCCGAATATCCAATCCTCCCCCTCCCCTTGCGGGAGGGGGGCGGGGGGAGGGGGCTGTCGCAGCTCAAGCCGGCCGGCGACCGCGCGGCGGAACGAAAC
>NZ_JANX01001169.1 GCF_000767795.1 Inquilinus limosus MP06
GAAACCCTAATTCATCGCAGTTGGGACTTGTGTGCCCCCGGATGGAGCGGGTGAAGGGAATCGAACCCTCGTATTCAGCTTGGAAGGCTGCTGCTCTACCATTGAGCTACACCCGCCCGGATGTCCGGGGACGCGCCATGTCCTCGACCGTGACATCGAAGCCAAGCGGGCTTTGGTGGAGGGGGCTGGATTCGAACCAGCGTACGCTATGCGGGCAGATTTACAGTCTGCTGCCTTTAACCACTCGGCCACCCCTCCAAAGGGCTTCGCCGCACGGCTCGGCGAATGGCGGGGCGGAATATCGACATCCCGGCGAGGAAGTCAAGCATGCGTGATGCGAAAATCGTAAACTTGACCGCGCCCGCCCCACAGC
>NZ_JANX01001170.1 GCF_000767795.1 Inquilinus limosus MP06
TTGACGGTCAGGTCGGCGGTCGAGGTGTTGAACTTGAAGTCGGCGTCGCTCAGATCGCCCAAGGAGACGTTCTTGAGGGTGATCCTCTCGTAATTGCCGCCCCAGCCCATGGCGATGACGACATCCTGACCGACCTGGGTGATGAAGGGCTTCAGGCTGTCGAAGTCGGAGAGCTTGAGGAAAGTCAGGTCGATCTTGTCGCCGTTGACGTTGAAGTCGTTGATCGTGTCGCGGCCGAAGCCGCGGCTGTCATAGACGAAGCTGTCGGCGCCGGCACCACCCCACAGCGAATCGTCGTCGCCGCCGCCGATGAGCGTGTCGTTGCCGATGCCGCCGACGAGGGTGTCCTCGCCGCTGAAGCCCGAG
>NZ_JANX01001171.1 GCF_000767795.1 Inquilinus limosus MP06
CCCTGACAGGCCGAGGCCGGCCACCGTGTCGGCCAGCTCCGGCAGCGGGCCCGTCCAGGGCTTGGTGAACACGGTCAGGATCGGGTCGGGCACTGGTTCCTCCAGGGGTGATGGGGGCGGCGGGGTGGAGCCCCGGTTCGTCGGTCCCGCGACGGCGGGACTCTCTTTCCGGTCAAGGCGTTGCGGGATCCCCGCTGTCGCGGGGATGGGGGGCTGAGAGGTCTCGCCTGCGAGCCCTTTTCAGAGGTGGATCGCCAGAACCGGCGCGTGTTTTCCACACTCCCCCTCCCCTTGCGGGAGGGGGTAGGGGAGGGGGCGTGTCGAGGACGAGGGCCGGCGTGGAACAAGCCAGGAGTCCTGCCGG
>NZ_JANX01001172.1 GCF_000767795.1 Inquilinus limosus MP06
GACGCGCAGCAGCCCGTCGACGGTGGAGAAGCCGCCCGGCCCGGCGCTGACGGCCAGCAGATCGCCCGGCCCGACCGGCGGCGCCGACATGTCGCCGACGACATGGACGTCGAGGCCGAGATGGTAGAGGCGCATCGCCAGCGCCCGCATCATCAGCCCCTCGCGCCCGACGCCATGGCACACGATCCGGCGGGCGCCGGCCAGGGCGTCGAGCACCGGATCGATCGCGCCGGGGGGAAGCCGGCGGAAGACGCCGCGGATCTCATCCAGCGCCCCTTCCGCCAGGGCGCCCAGGCTGTCGGGCATGGAACTCTCCAAGTCACACGGAACGGAAGGGCCGGTGCCAGCCCCC
>NZ_JANX01001173.1 GCF_000767795.1 Inquilinus limosus MP06
ATCAGCACCCGGCCATCCAGGCCCGGCAGCACCGTCCCGCGATAGATCAGCATGCCCAGCGGCGCGGCATGGGCCGGCAGCAGCAGGGCCGGCACCTCGACCTTGCTGCAGTCGAAATGCGGATATTCGGGGCTGGGCTTGCGGTCGTCGTAGCAATACGGCCAGCCGTAATCGGCGCCGGCCTTCAGCACGGTGTAGAAGTCGTGCGGCAGCGCCTCGTCCGAGAGCTGGGGATCGGCCTGGTCGATGGCGTCGCGCGCATTCACCACGGCCAGCGGCGTGCCGTTCGCCAGCACCGCCAACCCCATGCTGTTGCGCAGCCCGCGAGCGAAGGGGGCGAGGGC
>NZ_JANX01001174.1 GCF_000767795.1 Inquilinus limosus MP06
AGCAGGCGGTGAACGCATCGAACGGCAATGGCAGCGAGGATGTCTGCATGATGCAGATCAACTCGGTGCACTATCCGCGGCTGGCGGCGCTCGGCGTCACCCGGGAGGAGCTGCTGGCCGACCGCTGCGTCTGCCTGCTGGTCGGCGGCGAGATCCTGCGCGAGATGCGCGCCGCCACCGGCGGGCGCGACATCTGGTCGGCAGTCGCCGCGTACAATGCCGGGCCGGAGAACCTGGACGCCGGCCGGCCTTACGCCGACCAAGTGCGGCGGGTCTATGAGGCGATCCACATCATCCAGGGCCAGTGACCTGGCTTGGCGGCTCGGCCGGAGCCGCCC
>NZ_JANX01001175.1 GCF_000767795.1 Inquilinus limosus MP06
CCTGGTGGCGAGATAGGCCTGCACCGCCCGGTCGCCGTCGACATGGAAGCGGCCGTCGCGCAGCTCGGCCCGGTAGCGCTGCGACAGCCGCGACGCCGCGACCGACAGCTCGGCCAGGGGGGGCGCCCTCCAGCGCCCGGTCGACCGCGGCCCGCAAGGCGGCCGGCAGCTCCATGGGTCAGGCCTCCGGGCGCGAACCCCACGAGTCCCCCCTCCCCTCGCGGGAGGGGGGTAGGGGAGGGGGTTTGTGCCGCGAGGGCTAATCTTTTTGAGGAAGCGCTGGGAGTGGTCCGATCCCGGCGGGGGAACGTCCGGAGCCTGGCCTCGACAGCCCC
>NZ_JANX01001176.1 GCF_000767795.1 Inquilinus limosus MP06
CGCGCGCGCGCGCGCGCGCGCGCGCGCGCGCGCGCGCGCGCGCGCGCGCGCGCGCGCGCGCGCGCGCGCGCGCGCGCGCGCGCGCGCGCGCGCGCGCGCGCGCGCGCGCGCGCGCGCGCGCGCGCGCGCGCGCGCGCGCGCGCGCGCGCGCGCGCGCGCGCGCGCGCGCGCGCGCGCGCGCGCGCGCGCGCGCGCGCGCGCGCGCGCGCGCGCGCGCGCGCGCGCGCGCGCGCGCGCGCGCGCGCGCGCGCGCGCGCGCGCGCGCGCGCGCGCGCGCGCGCGCGCGCGCGCGCGCGCGCGCGCGCGCGCGCGCGCGCGCGCGCGCGCGCGCGC
>NZ_JANX01001177.1 GCF_000767795.1 Inquilinus limosus MP06
ACGAAGGTGCCGGCGCCCGGCCGGCTCTCGAGATAGCCTTCGGCCAGCAGTTGCTCATAGGCCAGCAGCACGGTGTTGCGCGCGATCGCGAACTGGTCGGCCAGGGCGCGGGACGAGGGCAGCCGGCTGCCCGGCGCCGCGTCGCCGCTCAGGATCGACGCCTTGAGCTGGTCGTAGATCTGGGTCTGCAGCGGGGCATCGCGGTCGAGGCGGAACAGCATGGCGCTATCTTAGGCATTGCCCGGAACGACGAAAGGGCGGGGAGATCCCCGCCCTTCCGCACGATCGTCATCGGATGCCGCCCTGGGGCGGCAACCCGTCTT
>NZ_JANX01001178.1 GCF_000767795.1 Inquilinus limosus MP06
ATCCCCCTCCCGCAAGGGGAGGGGGGACTCGGTTTGCATTCGTCTTGCCCACCCCACAACCGCCTACCCCAAACCCGTCATCCCTGGACCTCGCCCGCTACCCGGCGGCAGCCGGGGCATGACCGTTCCAGGCGAGCCCGGGCCGGCCTGGCCCTTCATCCTCCCCCTCCCCTTGCGGGAGGGGGTAGGGGAGGGGTATTGCCGCCGACGGCATCGACGGCGATCGTCGGCACCGGCGCGGCAGGAATCCTCGCTTGTTCCACGCCGGCCCTCGTCCTCGACAGCCCCCTCCCCTACCCCCTCC
>NZ_JANX01001179.1 GCF_000767795.1 Inquilinus limosus MP06
CGCGCGCGCGCGCGCGCGCGCGCGCGCGCGCGCGCGCGCGCGCGCGCGCGCGCGCGCGCGCGCGCGCGCGCGCGCGCGCGCGCGCGCGCGCGCGCGCGCGCGCGCGCGCGCGCGCGCGCGCGCGCGCGCGCGCGCGCGCGCGCGCGCGCGCGCGCGCGCGCGCGCGCGCGCGCGGGGGGGGGGGTTTTTCGCCGCCTGGACAGGACTGCGGTGCATCGGCCTCGACGGCGGAGGCCGCTCCTCGCCCATGCGGGTGGCCCATTCGCGCGCGGACGCGCGCAGCCCCTCCCCCTA
>NZ_JANX01001180.1 GCF_000767795.1 Inquilinus limosus MP06
GTCGATCCCGGTGCTGCTGGAGCAGGCGCGCGCCGCCTTCGGCGGCGAGGATGAGGACGCGCCCGGCCATCGTCATCGGCCGGCGGAGCCGGTGCGCGAAGCCGCGCGCCCCGCCAGCGTCGCCGAGCGGCTGGGCCGGGTGATCGGTCGGCTGCTGCAGCGCCTGGGCCTGTTCCGCGCCGGCTGAGCCACCGCGCATCCCGCTGAATCCCGGCCGGAACGGAATTCGGTAGCCTTAACAGGCGATTCTCGTTCATGATATGTTCTATGGATGAGCCGCAGCCCGATT
>NZ_JANX01001181.1 GCF_000767795.1 Inquilinus limosus MP06
CTGCCGCCGCCGCTCCTGCTCGCCGGACGCGATCCGCTCCTGCTTGCGCAGCAGATAGTCGCGCCGGATCCGCTCGGTCATCGCGATCGACAGCCGCACCGAGCGGGCGAGGCGGGACTGCATCAGCGGAAAGTCCGGCATCTCCGCGCCGCGCAGGATCTGCTCGTGCTCCCGCACGGTGGCCCGCATGGTGCGGATCTCGAGATCCACGATGTCGCGCAGCCGATCGAGCGCCCACTCCGTCCAGTGCAGGTCGGGGTCGCTCGGCTTGATCGGACCAG
>NZ_JANX01001182.1 GCF_000767795.1 Inquilinus limosus MP06
AGGCGGGACCTTTTCAGAATGTCTCTTGGGCCGTCGTGGCGGCCAGCAACGACATCGACCCGAGAGAATAAAGAGTCCCCCCTCCCCTTGCGGGAGGGGGTTAGGGGGAGGGGGTTTTCGCCGTGAAGACCGGCCTGACCCCTGGCGATCTGGCTCTGATCGCGGACCTGTTCTTTGCACATTCGCGCGCGGACGCGCGCAGACCCCTCCCCCTGCCCCCCTCCCGCAAGGGGAGGGGGGACTAAAAAAGAGCAACCTGCGGCTATTCTGAAAGGT
>NZ_JANX01001183.1 GCF_000767795.1 Inquilinus limosus MP06
CGCCATACAGCCGGTCGGCGAAGCCGGAGCCGGTGAGGTTCTCGATCCCGCTCAGCGTGTCGCCCTGGGCGTCGCCGCCCGCGCCGGTGCCGGCCGTGAGGTTGACCGAGACGCCGGCGGCAGAACCGGCGTAGTCGGCAGTGTCCGTGCCGTTGCCGCCCTGCAGCGTGTCCGCGCCGGCGCCGCCATGGAGGATGTCGTCGCCGCTGCCACCGGCCAGGACATTGGCCCCACCGTCGCCGATCAGCGTGTCGTTGAAGGCCGAGCCGGTCAG
>NZ_JANX01001184.1 GCF_000767795.1 Inquilinus limosus MP06
GAAAAGGTCTCGCCTGGCGGGAGCTTTTCGAAATACCGCTGTTAGGCAGATCCATCTCTTCTATCCTCCCCCTCCCCTTGCGGGAGGGGGCAAGGGGGAGGGGTTTGGCGCCGCCACAACCAATGTCAAACGTCGCCGCGATCCGGCAGAAGCCCTGGGAATCGCAAACCGGCTCTCATCATCGACACCCCCTCCCCTACCCCTCCAGCGGGGGGAGGGGGAGGATAAAAAATCCATGCCGGAGCGCAGGGGCGATTCTGCAAAGGTCTCGCAA
>NZ_JANX01001185.1 GCF_000767795.1 Inquilinus limosus MP06
CTGACTCTCCAACCCACGCCGTCATTGCGAGCGTAGCGAAGCAATCCAGGGGCCAGTGCGCACCGGCCCTGGATGGATTCGTCGGCTTCGCCTCCTCGCAATGACGGTGAGAGGCGACGCAGCGATTAACTGCTGTCCGGTTTACAAGGCTCCGGCCGAGGCAAGCCCGCAGCGGGCTCGTCCATCGGGTGAGGCCAAGCCTCGGCAGGCCCGGCCGTCTCCGCCACGACCTCGACGGTCGCCGCCTCGTCGGCCCCGCCCGGCGG
>NZ_JANX01001186.1 GCF_000767795.1 Inquilinus limosus MP06
GTCGGCATCGACGACGCGCTGGCCATCCTGTGGCTGGCCGGACGGCCGGGGGTGGAGATCGCGGCGCTGGGCAGCGTCCATGGCAACGCCCATGCCGAGACCGCCGCCGCCAACGCCCAGCACGTCTTCGACCTGGTCGGGCTTGGCGATGTCCCGGTCGCGGTCGGGGCGGCGGCGCCGCTGGCCCAGCCGGTCAGCATCAGCGGCCATGTCCATGGCGATGACGGCCTTGGCGGCCAGGGACCGGCCGCGGCGCCCCGGCC